>JBFKMJ010000092.1:0-5753 GCA_041629915.1 Gallionella sp. | reverse complement strand
TTATGAGCGCAATTGTTGATGTGATCGCCCGTGAGATTCTGGATTCGCGTGGCAACCCCACCGTGGAAGCGGACGTGTTGCTGGAGTCCGGCGTGATGGGGCGTGCCGCCGTGCCGTCCGGCGCATCCACCGGTGAAAAGGAAGCGGTGGAGTTGCGCGACGGCGACAAACAGCGCTACCTGGGCAAGGGCGTGCTGAAGGCGGTGGAATATGTAAACACCGAAATCGCCGAAGCAATCGTCGGCCTGGATGCGGCGGAGCAGGCCTTCATCGACCAGGCCATGATCGAACTGGACGGTACGGAAAACAAGTCGCGCCTCGGCGCAAATGCGCTGCTGGCAGTGTCGATGGCCGTGGCGCGTGCCGCCGCCGAGGAAAGCGGTTTGCCGCTGTATCGTTATCTGGGCGGTGCCGCGCGCATGGAAATGCCGGTGCCGATGATGAATATCATAAATGGCGGTGCACATGCCAGCGGTGGTGCGGATATCCAGGAATTCATGGTTATTCCGGTGGGCGCGCAGAGTTTCCGCGAGGCGTTGCGCTGCGGTGCCGAGGTGTTCCATCACCTGAAGAAAATACTGCACGACCGCGGCCTGAGCACCACCGTGGGCGACGAAGGCGGCTTCGCGCCGGCACTGGGATCCAACGAGGGCGCGCTGGAAGTGATCGTTGAAGCGATCGAGGCGGCGGGCTACGTGCCCGGTGCGGATGTTGCGATCGGCATTGACGCCGCTGCTTCGGAGTTCTACCAGGACGGCCAGTACCACCTGAAAGCGGACGGGCTGACCTTGAATGCGGCGCAGATTGCCGATTTATACGCCACCTGGGTGGACAAGTACCCGATCATCACCATCGAGGACGGTATGAGCGAGCATGACTGGGAAGGCTGGAAGCAGCTCACCGCACGCCTCGGCAAGTCCGTCCAGCTGGTGGGCGACGACGTGTTTGTCACCAACACGAAGATATTGCGTGAAGGCATCCGTCAGGGGCTGGCAAATTCCATCCTGATCAAGGTCAACCAGATCGGCACGCTGACCGAGACCTTTGCCGCGATCGAGATGGCCAAGCGCGCCGGGTACACGGCCGTGATTTCCCATCGTTCCGGCGAGACCGAAGATTCCTTCATTGCCGACCTTGCAGTGGCGACCAACGCGATGCAGATCAAGACCGGCTCCCTGTCGCGCTCCGATCGCATGGCGAAATACAACCAGTTGCTGCGCATCGAGGAAGATCTGGGCGACACCGCCTCCTATCCGGGGCGCGAGGCTTTCTATCAACTGGGCTGATCGACTCTGTCTTATCGGCGACACCGTGCTGATTTTACCGATCGCTCCCGGTACTGCCATGTGTGGTTTTGTTTGCCTGACGCCAGGCATTCGGCCGGGTTCAGGAAAGACACGTTATAGCTTCAGACTGAAATCGGAATAATGCGCCGTGCCATCACGTTGATACTGGCTACCTTGTTGCTGCTGCTGCAGTATCCCCTGTGGCTGGGCAAAGGCGGCTGGCTGAAGGTATGGGATCTGAATCGCCAGGTCGAATCGCAGCAGCAGGTCAACCAGCAGACCCAGGCGCGCAACGCCCTGCTGGACGCCGAAGTGCGCGATCTCAAGCAGGGTACCGAGGCAATCGAGGAGCGCGCACGCAGCGAACTGGGCATGGTCAGGCGCGATGAAATATTTTTTCAGATTACCGGAAATCAGCCCGCGTCATCGGTTCCAGACGTAACCGGGGCAACATCCGCGAGCCCTTAGCCGTTGAGCCTCCCCCATTTCGCCACACAGATCCTCCGCGAAGTCTTCGGCTATGCATCCTTTCGCGGCGCGCAGCAGGCCATCGTCGAGCATGTCGTGACAGGCGGCGACGCGCTGGTGCTGATGCCGACCGGCGGCGGCAAGTCCCTGTGCTACCAGATTCCCGCGCTGTTGCGCCCGGGCGTTGGCATCGTGATCTCGCCGCTGATTGCCTTGATGCAGGACCAGGTGGACGCACTCAGACAGCTTGGTGTGCAGGCTGCCTTTCTGAACTCCAGCCTGGATGCCGATGCGGCGCGTGTCGTGTCGCGGCAACTGCTGCATGGCGAGTTGAAACTGTTATATGTCGCGCCGGAGCGGCTGATGACGGAGAGTTTTCTCGGTCTGCTGGAGCGTTTGCGGCAGGATAATCGCATCGCCCTGTTCGCCATAGACGAAGCGCATTGTGTCTCGCAATGGGGCCACGACTTTCGCCCCGAGTATCGCGAACTGACGGTGCTTTGCGAGCGTTTTCCCGGCGTGCCGCGCATCGCGCTCACGGCGACGGCAGATGCGCCGACGCGGCGCGAGATCGTGGAGCGATTGTCGCTGGAACAGGCACGGCAATTCGTTTCCAGCTTCGACCGCCCCAACATCTGTTATCGCGTCACGCAGAAGAATAATGCGCGGCAACAGCTGCAGACTTTTCTCGAAGCCGAGCACCCGGACGACGCAGGTATCGTGTATTGCCTGTCGCGCAGGAAGGTGGAAGAGACTGCAGCCTGGCTCAGGGAGAAGGGCCGGGATGCGCTGCCGTATCACGCCGGACTCGATGCCGCCACGCGCGGCAATAACCAGAAGCGTTTCCTGCGCGAAGAAGGCGTCATCATGGTCGCTACCGTCGCCTTCGGTATGGGCATCGACAAGCCCAATGTGCGCTTCGTCGCGCATCTTGATCTGCCCAAGAGTCTGGAAGGTTACTATCAAGAAACCGGGCGCGCCGGGCGCGACGGCCTGCCCGCGAATGCGTGGATGGCTTACGGTCTGGGCGATGTGGTATCGATGCGCCAGATGCTCATGTCCGGCGACGCCCCCGAGGAGCGCAAGCGCGTGGAACTGCGGAAACTCGACGCGCTGCTGGGATTCTGCGAATCCACCGATTGCCGCCACCAGACCGTGCTGCGCTACTTTGGCGAAGAACACCCCGGCGCCTGCGGCCAATGCGACAATTGCCTGTCACCCGTGGAAACCTGGGACGCGACGCAGGCGGCACAGATGGCGCTGTCCTGTGTCTATCGCACCGGCCAGCGTTTCGGCGTCGGGCATCTGATCGACGTGCTGCTCGGCAAGGAAACCGCAAAAGTAGAGCAATTCCGTCATCGGCAACTCAGCACCTTCGGCATCGGCAGGGAATTGACCCCAGCGCAGTGGAGCAGTGTGTACCGCCAGCTGGTCGCCGCCGGGCTGCTCAACGTGGATATGGAAGCCTATGGCGGCCTGCGTCTTGCCGATGCCGCGCGGCCCGTGCTGCGCGGCGAACGGGAAGTGTGGTTGCGTCGCGATGCCGACCCCGCAAAGCGCAAGGCACAACGCGCCGAACGCAAGGCCAGGGCGCGCGAACCCTTCCCCGGCGCCGGAGAAGACCCGTTGTGGCAGGCGCTCAGAGCCAGGCGTACGGAACTCGCCCGCGAACAGGGCGTGCCGCCTTATGTGATTTTTCACGACAGCACCCTGCTGGAAATGCTCAGGCAACGCCCCGTCAGCCTCGCCGAACTGGGGCAGATCAGCGGCATTGGACAGGCCAAGCTGGCGCGCTATGGCGAGGCATTTCTGCAGGTATTGGTAAAGGAACGGTGAGACCTGTCGTTATTTTCGCTGTTGTGGAAACGGTGAAGCCACTCGCCTGCCGAGTATTTCTGTCCGGACATATCAGCAGCCCGCGATACCCAGGTCAAAATTCAAGTTGAACATTCCTCATGCATTCGGTAGAATCCGCGCTCTTTTGAAATTGGCTGGAGTAGAACTATGGCACGTGTCTGTCAAGTGACGGGTAAAGGTCCGATGTCCGGGAACAATGTTTCCCACGCGAACAACAAAACCAAGCGTCGGTTTTTGCCGAATCTGCAGCGTCGCCGCTTTTGGGTTGAAAATGAAAACCGCTGGGTCAGCTTGCGTTTGACCAATGCCGCGCTGCGCACCATTGACAAGAATGGCATCGATGCGGTGCTGTTTGAAATGCGCGCCCGTGGCGAGAAAGTTTAAGGAGAACGAACATGGCAAAAGGCGCACGCGAAAAAATCAAACTGGAGTCATCCGCCGGTACGGGGCACTTCTACACCACCAACAAGAACAAGCGCACTACCCCGGGAAAACTCGAATTCATGAAATTCGACCCGGTAGTTCGAAAGCATGTTGCCTACAAGGAAACCAAGCTGAAGTAATTCGGCCCGGTTACGCAGGCAAGGAAAAACCCGCTTCGGCGGGTTTTTGTTTTGGTGGATCGGGGCCGGGTTAATTCGATGCTGAGCCCTTTAACACTCTTTAACACTTTCGCAGCGGCGCGTCATCGTAAAGTTATGCTGCATGCGCAAGTGGAACCTCCCAGCCGGGAAATACGAGTACGGCAGGATGGCACTGGAGGGCACGAGCAAAAACTTTTGCGCGTTCGACGCCTAAATTCACTCTGCCGTTTTCGATGGCTGAGATAGTGGCTTGGGGGATGCCCGTAAGCTCGGAAAGCTGACTTTGGCTTAATTCCTGGAGTTCGCGCAAAATGCGCACAGACTCTCCCACCGTGACTTCAACACGTTTTTTTGCGGGGCGAAACTCTTTCATATCATGGTCTCCTGTAATCGTGGGCGGTAACTTGAACAACCTGGATCAGCAACACATTGGCAACAACCCGGTAAATTACTCGCCACTGGAGTCCTAGCCGGGAAGAACGATGGCCTCTCCATTCGCCGCACAGGGCTTCATCATGAAACCCCTTTATGGCTCGTAACCCCGCTGGCCCAGAGAGTCTGGCAATGTCTTTCCATTTTTCGTAACGCTTCAGAACCTCAACGGGTACGGCGCCAGCAAGCTGTTTGTCGACGCGACGATGTTCTTCGATTTTCCACATGCTGCATTATCAATATACCAATTATGGTATGTCAAGCGCATCGAATTGCGGAATTACGTGGGGACGGAGGTCAATTACTTTTATGAAAGGAATAGGCTTCGTCCCCATTGCTATTATTTTGGGAATCGGGGCCAGTTAATTCGATGCTGCCCCCTTTAATTTTTACTTAAATACGGTTGCCATCATGGTTTTGTAGGTTTTGCTGTCAGTCGAGCCCAGCATTTTCCTATCTCCTTTGAATTTGGCGACGAAAGTTACCTCGGTCTTTTTGCCACCAAGAAGTAACCCAGCCAAAAGACCAACAGGCCCAAGAACCAATGCGCCAGCCGCACCCCATCCAATTGTGCCGCCGACGCGCTTTACATTTTCTTCGGAAGCGATGTCAATTTCCTCAAGTTCTGCAAGTCCGATGGTCTTTCCTGCAAAACCATCGCCAGGCACCCGAGGGAGGACGATCTGGCTAAAGTGCATTGCAGCGTCACCCTTTGGAAAGTCTCCTGCATGAATCGTTATTTTTGCCATTTAGTGAGTACCTCATTTAGAACGCTGTAGTGGTTCGATTGCATCGTTCGGGAATTAAAGGGGTTGGCATCGCATTGTTTTTCCTGATTCACTCTTATTTCCTCAAGTACTTTGAAATTTAATTCGAAGCTGACCCCTTTAGCGGACCCCTTTAGCGCTGGGTTAATTCGATGCTGGCCCCTTTAATCTTTGCCTTGTTAGGCGCGCGGCATTGAAATATGTTGATGAGTGACAACCCATTTACCATCATTCTTTTCAAGACAAAATGTTGCTCTGACCCAATCTTCAAAAGTTTTACCACCAGGTAATGTGCCGCCACAATGAATAAATCCATAAGCAAATGCTACATCACTGCCAGCAACGACCTTTAAATCATG
>JBFKMJ010000091.1:0-5763 GCA_041629915.1 Gallionella sp. | reverse complement strand
TCCCCCTCACCCCAACCCTCTCCCGCAAGCGGGCGAGGGAGCAATCGTGAAAGGCAACTTATTAACCCTGCCATCATCGGCGGCGGCTATGCCGGCATGGCCGCCGCAGTCGCGCTGGCCGAACGCGGCATTCCCGTCAGCGTATTCGAGAGCGCCCGGCAACTCGGCGGGCGGGCGCGCGGCGTGCTGCACAACGATACACAACTCGACAACGGCCAGCACCTGCTGCTCGGCTGCTACCACCAGACCCTGCGCCAGATTGAACGCGTCGGCGGTAATGTCGAACAGGATTTCCTGCGCCTGCCGCTGCAACTCGACCTGCATGGCGAGCTTGCCTTCCGGGCCCCGCGTCTGCCCGCGCCGCTGCACCTGCTGGTCGCGTTGCTCAATGCAAAAGGCTTGCCGTTCGGTGCGCGCCTGAAGGCCATACGTTTCATGCTCGCACTGCGCCGCATCCACTTCAAACTCCCTCTCCCGCAGGCGGGAGAGGGTGGGGGTGAGGGCAGCGACATGACGGTAGCCGACCTGCTCGCACAACATCGCCAGGATGCCGAACTGACGCAAAAACTCTGGGAGCCGCTGTGCATCGCAGCGCTCAACACACCGATTCACAAGGCTTCTGCGCAGGTGCTGCTCAACGTGCTGCGCGATGCGCTGAACCGGTCGCGCGCCGACAGCGACATGCTGCTGCCGCGCATGAACTTTACCGCGCTGTTTCCGCAGCGCGCCGCGGACCAGGTCGAACAGCGCGGCGGCAGGGTACGCATCGCATGCGGCGTGGAAGCATTGCGCCCGGTCGAGAACGGCATCGAACTGACCAGCACGCAAGGCACGGAACGTTTCAGCCATGTGATCTGTGCCGCGCCGCCGACCGTTGCCGCGAAGCTGCTGCGCCCGATCGACGAGCTCGGCAGCACCGTGGCGCAAATTGAAACCCTGCAGCATCAGCCGATCTACACCGTATACCTGCAATATCCTCCCCGGGTGAAGCTGCCCCATCCCATGACAGGCCTGTACCGGCGCTTCAGTCAGTGGCTGTTCGACAAGGGGCAGATTGCCGGCCAGCACGGCCTGCTCGCCGCGGTCATCAGCGCGGAAGGCATCCATCAGGAACTAACCCAGGATGCGTTAGTCAACGAAGTGGTCAACGAATTGCGCGATGAATTCGGCCTTGAGGAAGCGCCACTCTGGTTCAGGGTCATCGCGGAGAAACGCGCCACCTTTTGCTGCGCACCCGACCTGCAACGTCCGACACAACAGACCGCACTGCCGGGGCTGTTTCTGGCCGGCGATTACACCTCAGGTGACTACCCTGCCACGCTGGAAGGCGCGGTGGAAAGCGGGTTGCGCTGCGCCGGCCTGATTTCAGGGTCGGGATAATTTGTCGATAAAACTTTAAATTTTGTTATAATAGGCGACAGTAATACTCAACTATAATTGTCAGACTTTGACTGAAGCGCGCTCATGCCATTCAGCCACTCACAAGGGAACCGATATGACCACCATTGCAGAATTCATGACTGCCGACCACAACAGCTGCGACAACGAATTTGCCGTTGCCGAACAAACCGCTCTCGCCGGCAACTGGAGCGAGGCCGAAACTGCCTTCAATACCTTTCGTGACGACATGATGCGCCATTTCCGCATGGAAGAAGATGTGCTCTTTCCCACGCTGACGTCCGCCGGCGGCCCCGCCGGCCCGGTGCATGTCATGCTCATGGAACATGCGCAAATCAAGGAGCTCCTCAAGCAGATGGGCGAAGCGGTAGCGCGCCAGGATGCGCAGCAATACGGCGGCCTTTCGGAAACCCTGCTGATGGTGATGCAGCAGCATAACCACAAGGAAGAGAATATTCTCTATCCGATCACGGATCAGATTCTGGCGGCACAAAAGGAAGCGTTGTTCGCCCAGATGCAGGCAGTCTGACGACCATGCCGGAACTCGATGTACGCGGGCTGCCACCGCCGGAGCCGTTCGAAAATGTGATGCGCGCGCTGCAGACACTCCCTGCCGGAGAAACGCTGCGCGTGCATATACACCGCGAACCCTATCCGCTCTATGACGTATTGCGCGACAACGGCTACCGCTGGCAGACCACCGCGCTGGCGGATGACGATTTCGAAATCCTGATTTCTCACGCCACATGAAAATAGCCTCGCTCAGCCCCGATCAGGCACCGCCCATCAGCGTGCCGCTGCGCTTCTTCACCGTGGTGCCGGTTTTTCTGGTACTGGCCGCGCTGCTGCTGGTAACCGCCGACGGCAATCCGTTTGCGGACCTGCGCTCCCCGGCACAGGTCGCCGCCACGCATGCCATCACGCTGGGATTCATGGCGATGGTCATGCTGGGCGCCGTGCAGCAGTTGCTGCCGGTGGTCATCGGCAGCCCGATGCCCGTTCCCCGGCTGGTGACCTGGCTCACCCTGCTGCCGCTGATAGCGGGGACGCTGGCGCTGTCCACCGGCTTCGCGCTGGGTGAACCGGCACTGCTCAACCTTTCCTGGCCGCTGCTGGCGCTGACCTTCCTGGTATTCATCATTGCCAGCCTGGTCAGCCTGATACGCGCCACCGCAAGGAATGCGACGAAAACCGCCCTGCTGCTGTCCATTCTCTCGCTCGCGGGGGCCGCCACGTTCGGCGCAATGCTGGCGGCAGGTCACGCCAACGGACTGCCACTCCCCTACAGCAAGCTGGCAACCGCTCACATCAGCCTCGCGCTGGGCGGCTGGGTGATGCTGCTGATCGTCGGCGTGTCTTACCAGGTTGTGCCGATGTTCCAGCTCACGCCCAACTATCCGAAATGGATGACTGCCGGTCTGGCCCCGGCCATTTTTGCCGCGCTGCTGCTGAATCTGCTGCTGCTCCTGCCCGAATCGGTGCCGGGCTGGGCCGGCTTCATCGCGGAAAGCATCTTCTGGCTGCTGGCCGGCAGTTTTGCGGTGGTCACCCTCAGGCTGCAAAACCAGCGCCGCCGCCGCATCCCGGACGCCCCGCTGAGTTTCTTCCAGACCGGCACGGTAGCGCTGCTGCTTGCCGCGGTATTTTCGCTGGCGGCACTGCTTGTGCCGACAGCCGGCGATTATCTGCGCACACTATCTGCGCTGGCTTTCCTGCTGGGTTTTGCACTATCCCTGATGCAGGGCATGCTTTACAAGATCATTCCCTTCCTGGTCTGGTTCCACCTGTTCCGCGGCGGAACCAAAGCCATCAGCGTCGGCGTTCCGAACATGAAGGAAATCATCCAGGAGCCCTGGATCTGGCGGCATTTCCGGCTGCATGTGGCAACGCTGCTGGCGGCGCTGCCGGCACCCTGGTGGAACGCGGCAGGATGGCTGGTCGCGCTCGGGCTGCTGCTGCAGGGAATATTGCTCGGCTATGCCACCTTTACCGGCATCGCGGTTTACCGGCGCACATTGCAACGTATCGAACAGGCCCAATCATGAGTTTCATGTTACTTAAACATATACACGTCAGCTGCGTCGTCATCAGCTACATGCTGTTCTTCCTGCGCGGCATCTGGAGTTTCAACGGCTCGCCCATCATGCGGCAGGGCTGGGTCAAGCTGGTGCCGCATATCGTGGACACGCTGCTGCTCGGCAGCGCGCTCGGCATGGCCTATCTTATCCAGCAATATCCCCTGGTGGATGCGTGGCTGACCGCCAAATTTTTCGGCCTGGTGCTGTTCATCATACTGGGCTCGGTCGCGCTGAAACACGGCAAAACCCGAAACATCCGCATTGCCGCGTGGCTGGCAGCGCAGGTGGTATTCGCCTACGTCGTACTGGTCGCCACCCACCACAATCCCTTACCTTTCATCTATTGAGGCCGACAACATGATTTCCCTTGACTCCGGCGCAGCCGCCCCCAGTTTCGATCACCCGCTGGAATTGCTGCATGCCTGCCACGGCAAGATACACCAGCAACTCGACACCCTGCAGAAAATTGCCGCCCATTTGCCCGTTCACGGTTGCGACCAGCAGGTGCAACAGGCCGCACAGGGCATGCTGCGCTATTTCGACACGGCCGGCCAATTCCATCATCAGGATGAGGAAGAAAACCTGTTCCCCACCCTGCTGGCTCTGGACACCCCCGAGAAAGACCGAGTAAAGGCTCTGATCGAACAGCTGCTCGCCCAGCACGCCGTGATGTTCGCCGCCTGGGGCGAAGTGCGCGCGGTGCTGGTGAAGCTTGCCGAAGGGCAGAATGCGCCATTGCCGCAAGCGCTGGTCGAAAAACTGGTCGGCAGCTACACCCCGCACATCGAACTCGAAGAGACCGAACTGCTGACACTCTCCGCGCGCCTGCTCAGCCCGCAGCAGATCATGGACATCGGAAAGCTGATGGCGGAGCGGCGTGGCGCAAAATTTCCTGCGGCCCCGGCCGCCTGATCTCCCCGCAAACCGTGCCGGACGCAATACCAGCGACTCTTTCCGGCGCATGACTGAAGTTGGACGGCTCTGCACCCGATTCGGCCGTTTGGCATTACAATGAAAACCTGCCCTCTAACTCTCAGGTAGTTGCGAGACATGCTTACCCGTCAACAACAGGACTGTTTGCCTTGAAATCCCCAGTTGCCATAATTCTGGCAATCGTCCTGTCCGTCTTCATCGCGGAAATAGGGGTGATGCTGCTGCTTTTCCTGATGCCCGAGCAACCCATCTGGATTCTGGCGCTCATCGACGGCATCCTGCTGATCCTGTTTGTTTCGCCGATGCTCTACTTCCTGCTGTTCCGCCCCATGGTGGCCCAGATCCGCGAGCGCCAGCAGGCCGAGGCCGCGCTCCTGAAGAACAGGGAAGAACAGCTCAAGATCATGATCCACTCCTCGCTGGACGGTTTCCTGATAGCGGACCGGCAAGGACGCCTGCTGGAGGTGAACGATGCCTACTGCCAGATGGTGGGCTACAGCCGGAAAGAGCTGTTGAACATGAGTGTCAGCGACGTGGAGGCAAGCGAAGCGCCGCAAGACACCGCCCAGCATATCAAAGACATGCTCAAAACGGGCGGCGACCGTTTCGAGACCCGGCATCGCCGCAAGGATGGCCAACTCCTGGATCTCGAGGTCAGCATCAACTACAACGACTTCGAAGGGGGGCGCTTCTACAGCTTTTTGCGCGACATCACCGAACGCAAGCAGGCCGAGAAACAGATGCACCATCAGGCGCACCATGACGCGCTCACCGGCCTGCCCAACCGGGCGATGTTTACCGACCGCCTGCACCAGGCCATTGCCACGGCCAAACGGGGCAAGACGCAACTGGCCGTATTATTCGTCGACCTCGACAAATTCAAGCCGGTCAACGATGACTTCGGCCACGAAGTCGGCGATCTGCTGCTGAAGGAAGTGGCACAACGCATGAAACAATGCGTGCGCGAATCGGACACCGTTGCGCGCAACGGCGGCGACGAATTTACCATCCTGTTGCCGGCCACCGAAACCGGGCAGGACGCCGTCAAGGTGGCGGAGAAAATTCTGCAGGCCATTCTCCAGCCGTTTGAACTGGCCGGTCACAGTATCCTCATTTCCTCGAGCATCGGCATCGCCCTCTATCCCGAACATGGCGCCGAAGAGAAGCTGCTGGTCAGGAATGCGGACATCGCCATGTATCACGCCAAAAACAGCGGGCGCAGCAATGTGAAGCTCTACCGTCCAGGGATGGATGCCGGGGAAGCTGCCTGACCCGCATCGCGGGCGACGGACAGCCGCGGATACAGGGACACGCCGGCGATGCAGACATCCGCCCGCATTTCCCTGCCGATGGC
>JBFKMJ010000090.1:0-5859 GCA_041629915.1 Gallionella sp. | reverse complement strand
AGAACATGTTACGTAGAACCAAAATAGTCGCAACGCTCGGACCCGCTTCCACCGACCAGAAAATTCTGGAGCGGATGATACGCGCCGGCGTCGATCTGGTGCGCATGAACTTTTCGCACGGCACGGCGCAGGATCACGTCAAGCGTACCGAAACCGTGCGCGCGGCCGCTGCCGTCGTGGGCCGTACCGTGGGCATTCTGGCTGACCTGCAAGGCCCGAAAATACGCGTGAGCAAATTCGAAAACGACAAGATCATCCTGAACAGGGGTGACACTTTCATTCTTGATGCCGCGCTGGAAGGGTTGGGAAACCAGCAGCGCGTCGGGCTGGATTACAAGGATTTGCCCGGAGATGTCAGTCCGGGTTCGGTGCTGCTGCTCAATGACGGCATGCTGGAATTCAACGTCATTGGAATCAAGGGGGCGGAGATCATTTGCCGGGTCGTGCGCGGCGGCGTGCTGTCCAACAACAAGGGCATCAATCGCAAGGGCGGCGGACTGACTGCGCCGGCGCTGACCGACAAGGACAAGGAGGACATCAGGACGGCCGCCCTGATCAAGGCCGATTACCTGGCGGTGTCTTTTCCGCGCTCCGGCGATGACATGCGCCTGGCGCGCGAACTGATGCATGCGGCGGGCGGCAAGAGCCTGCTGATGGCCAAGATCGAGCGCGCCGAAGCGATACCGGCGCTGAGCGATATCATCGACGCGTCCGATGCCATCATGGTGGCGCGCGGTGACCTGAGCGTGGAAGTCGGCGATGCGGCCGTGCCCGGCCTGCAGAAGCGCATGATCAGGATGGCGCGCGCGAAAAATCGCCTGGTGATTACCGCTACGCAGATGATGGAGTCGATGATTACCCATCCGATTCCGACGCGTGCGGAAGTTTCCGATGTGGCCAATGCCGTGCTGGACGGCACGGATGCGGTGATGCTCTCGGCGGAAACCGCGGTGGGTGATTATCCGGTGGAAACCGTCGAAGCCATGGCGCGCATCTGTCTCAAGGCCGAGCGCGAACTGGAGGATAATGTGTCCGACCGCCGCGTCGTGCAGCAGAGGTTTACGCGCATTGATCAGTCCATTGCCATGTCCGCGCTGTTCGCCGCGTCGCATTTCAGGATCAAGGCCATCATTGCGCTGACCCAGTCCGGCTCGACCCCGTTATGGATGTCGCGCGCGAACGTCGGCGTGCCGATTTTCGCGCTGACGCCGCTACCGGAAACCCTGAGCAAGGTGACCCTGTTCAGCGGCGTGCACCCCATCGCATTCAATTCCAAAGCCAGAGGGCAGCTGGAAGAATGGCACCAGATTGAAAGCACGCTCGTGGAGCGGGGTCTGGTCAAGGAGGGCGACATGGTGGTCATGACCATCGGCGAGGCGATCGGGAAATCGGGGCATACCAACACCATGAAGATCATGCGCATCGGCGACCATCGCAAGACCTGAGGCGCCGCAGGAAAGAACCCATTCATTCGTATTCATTTATCAGGAGGAACTCATGGCACTCGTATCTTTACGTCAACTTCTCGACCACGCAGCGGAGAACGGCTATGGCCTGCCCGCATTCAACGTGAACAATCTGGAACAGGTCAAGGCCATCATGGAGGCCGCCGATGAAACCAACAGTCCGGTCATCATGCAGGGCTCGGCAGGCGCGCGCAAATACGCCGGCGAGGCATTCCTGCGCCACCTGATCGAGGCAGCAGTTGAAGCCTATCCGCATATTCCGGTGGTCATGCACCAGGATCACGGCGCATCGCCGGCAGTCTGCATTCAGGCCATCCGGTCCGGCTTCTCCAGCGTGATGATGGACGGCTCGCTGATGACCGACGGCAAGACCCCGTCCAGCTTTGAATACAATGTCAACGTCACCCGCAGCGTGGTGGAGATGTCGCACGCGGTGGGCGTGTCCGTCGAAGGCGAGCTGGGTTGTCTGGGTTCGCTGGAGTCCGGGCACGGCGAAAAGGAAGACGGCCACGGCGCGGAGGGTGCGCTTTCCCAGGACCAGCTGCTGACCGACCCGAACGAGGCAGCCGAATTCGTCAAGGCCACCCAGGTGGATGCGCTGGCCATCGCGATCGGCACCAGCCACGGCGCCTACAAATTTACCCGCCCGCCTACCGGCGCGGTGCTGCGTATCGACCGCATCAGGGAAATCCATGAACGCATTCCCAACACCCACCTGGTGATGCATGGCTCGTCGAGCGTGCCGCAGGAATGGCTGAAGGTGATCAACTCCTTCGGCGGCACCATGGGCGAAACCTATGGCGTGCCGGTTGAGGAAATTGTCGAGGGCATCAAGCACGGTGTGCGCAAGGTGAACATCGATACCGACCTGCGCATGGCTTCCACCGGCGCGGTGCGCCGCTATCTGGTGGAAGATACCAAAAACTTCGATCCGCGCAAATTCCTCGCCGCCACCACCAAGGCGATGAAGGAAATCTGCAAGGCGCGCTACGAAGCCTTCGGTGCGGCAGGGCAGGCCGCAAAAATCAAACCGGTCTCACTGGATGCGATGGCCAACCGCTATGCCAAGGGCGAGTTGAACGCGATCATCAAGTAACTGGAGGATGCCTCCTCTCGTGACGGCAGTATGGGATGCAGGGTGCTGCCAATCCGGAAGCCCATGCCATGATCGAATACATCTTTTTTGAAGCCTCGTTGCGCAGTGCTTTCGTCGAACACGCCGAAAGCCTGGGGATCGTCTGTACCTTGCACGACGACACGATGGGTCTCGTCGTCGCGGTACCGGAAGACATCGCCGAGGACCTCGAAGACGCGCTGGAAACACGCTACGACGAATTGCAGGAAGCGCAGGCGCAATTGCTGACAGCAGAGGAAGGCGGGCTCAAACGACTGGCCGGTATCCGCTTTGAACTGCCCGACGGGCAGTCGCGCATGGTGCCCCTGCACCCGGACATGGCCAGCCGTCTGCTGGCTGAATTCAGCCCGGAGGAAATACAGGCGTTATTCGAAGCGGTCGCGGGCAGCGCGATGAATGCCGAAGTGCATTGCCTGCGCAACGCGCTGGTGGAAGAGCGGGCGGCACGCGAGGTCAAGTAGTCACCGCCGCAAGCGCACAGGTTTGGCTGCCGATTCACAAACGCGTGCGAATCGGTATAGACTGTCCATGGCAGTTTCATGCAGTCCAACTCACCGGCAGGAGGCGCTCATGTCACACACTTCATTGGATCAGGCTGCACTCGACCAACTCTTTCTCGACGCACACACTCACAACGCCTGGCAAAAAAGGCCGGTGCCGGACGAGCTGCTGCGCCGTCTTTACGACACCTTCCGCATGGGGCCGACATCGGCCAACAGTTGTCCGGCGCGCATCGTGTTCGTCAAATCCGCTGAGGCCAAACAGAAGCTTGAGCCGGCCTTGCAGGAGGGCAATCGCGCCAAAAGCATGGCCGCCCCGGTCACCGCCATCATCGGCTACGATCTGCACTTCTATGAAAAGATGGGCATGCTGTACCCCAATGCGCCGGATGCGCGCAGCTGGTTCGACAAGGATGAGCAAACCGCCTTCACCAATGCCTTCCGCAACGGCACGTTGCAAGGCGGCTACCTCATCATCGCGGCACGTGCGCTCGGTCTCGATTGCGGCCCGATGTCCGGTTTCGACAATGAGCGGGTGGATCAGCTGTTTTTCGCGGGAACCTCGGTGAAATCCAACTTCATTTGCAACCTCGGCTACGGCGACCCGAAGGGGGTTTATCCGCGCAATCCGAGGCTGAGTTTCGATGAGGCATGCAGGATAGCCTGAAGGGTGCTCCTCAGGCAGCCGGCCCGGATCGGTAGACCACCTGCCCATCCACCAGCGTGTAGCGCACCCGGCCCTGTACTTCGAGGCCGTTGAACGGCGTGTTCTTGCCCTGGCTCTTCAACGCGGCCGGTTCGACCTTCCAGTAAGTTTCCGGATCGAACACGCAGATGTCGGCGGCTGCGCCGACACCCAGGTGACCGGCATCCAGGCCCAGAATCCGCGCCGGTTGCAGGGTGGCCCTGGCCAGCGCATCGGGCAGGCCGATGTTTTCCTGCTGCGCCCATTTCAATACCAGCGGCAGCAACAATTCCAGACCGGTCGCACCCGCTTCGGCCTCGGCGAAGGGCAGTTGCTTGGCATCCTCATCCATCGGCGCGTGATTGGAGCAGATCGCATCTATGGTGCCGTCCAGCAATCCGGCACGCAACGCGGCGCGGTCGCGCAGGCTGCGCAGCGGCGGAATCAGGTGACAGTTCGAGTCGAAGTAGCCGATGTCCATTTCCGACAGATGCACATGGTTCATTGAGACGTCGCAGGTCACTTTCAGACCCTGCTGTTTGGCGACGCGTACCATCTCCACGCCCGCCGCGCTGGAAAGGCGGCAGACATGCAGCTTCACACCGGTGTCGCGTGCCAGTGTCAGCATGGTGGCAAGCGCGATGGTTTCGGCGCTCACCGGGATGGCGGGCAGGCCGCAGCGCGTCGCCACTTCGCCATCGTGGGCCACGCCTTCCTTCGCGAGAAAGCTGTCCTGCGGGCGCAGCCATACGGAAAAACCGAAGGTGGCGGCATACTGCATGGCACGCATCAGCACGCGCGTGTCGGTCAGCGGCGCATCGGCCTGGCTGAAGGCCATGCAGCCGGCATCCGCCAGCTCCGCCATCTCGGTCAGCTCCTGCCCTTGCAGTGCAGTGGTCAGTGCACCGACCGGATAGACATGCGTCCGATGCAGGTTTCTGGCGCGATGCTTGAGCATTTCCACCAGACCGGGTTCGTCCAGCGGCGGATCGGTGTCCGGTGGATAGGCGAGGCTGGTGACGCCGCCCGCCACTGCCGCCTCGATCTCGGATTCCAGCGTGGCCCGGTATTCATAACCCGGTTCGCGCAGCCGCGCAGCCAGGTCGATCAGGCCCGGCGCCACAATCAGGCCGCTTGCGTCAACCGTCTCGTCCGCGACGAATCCCGCCGGGGCGCTGCCAATCGCCGCAACCTGGCCTGCCGCGATGAACAGATCCTGTTGTGCATCAATTCGGTTCTTCGGATCGATCAGCCGGCCGTTCTTGATGTGGATATTCATACCGTCGCTCCTGCCAATATGCTCATCACCGCCATGCGGATGGCGATGCCGAAGGTTACCTGCGACATGATTACCGAGCGCGGCCCGTCGGCGACGCTGGAATCGATTTCGATGCCGCGGTTCATCGGTCCCGGGTGCATCACGATTGCATCCGGTCTGGCGTTCGCCAGCTTCTCTTCGGTAAGGCCGTAGTATTTGAAATATTCCTGTGCCGAAGGCAGGGCCGCACCCTGCATGCGCTCGTTCTGCAGGCGCAGCATCAGCACCACATCCACGTCGCGCAGGCCTTGCGCCATGTCGTGATAGACCTGTACGCCGAGATTTTCCACCATGGCCGGCAGCAGTGTCTTGGGGGCGATGACGCGCACTTCCGGCACGCCGAGCGTGGTCAGCGCGTGGATTTGCGAGCGCGCCACGCGCGAATGCAGCATGTCGCCGACGATGGCCACGCGCAGGTTGTGAAATTCCTTCTTGTAATGGCGGATGGTGAACATGTCCAGCAGCGCCTGCGTGGGGTGCGCATGGCGGCCGTCGCCGGCGTTGATGACGTGAATCTCCGGCGCTACATGCCTGGCGATGAAGTGCGCCGCGCCGCTTTGCGCGTGGCGCACCACGAACATGTCGGCGTGCATCGCGCACAGGTTGTCAACGGTGTCGAGCAGGGTCTCGCCCTTGCTGGTGGAAGATGAGCCGATGTTGAGATTGACCACGTCGGCAGACAGGCGCTTGGCGGCGATTTCGAACGTGGTGCGTGTGCGTGTGCTGTTCTCGAAAAATACGTTGAAAACCGATTT
>JBFKMJ010000089.1:0-5866 GCA_041629915.1 Gallionella sp. | reverse complement strand
TGGACTACACCACGCTGGTGGTGGCGGAAGCCACGGCGATGCCCGGCCTGAAGTATCTGGCGCCGTTCGCCGGTTGCACGGTGGCCGATGCGTGGACCTGGGACGGGCGGGATACGCTGATCGTCTATGACGACCTGACCACGCACGCGCGCAGTTATCGCGAACTCTCCCTGCTGTTGCGCCGCCCGCCGGGACGCGAGGCGTATCCCGGCGACATTTTCTATCTGCATGCGCGCCTGCTGGAACGTTCCACGCGCCTGTCGGCAAAACGTGGCGGCGGCAGCATGACCGCATTGCCGATCATCGAAACCGAGCAGGGCGAAATCTCGTCGTATATTCCCACCAACCTGATTTCGATTACCGACGGGCAGGTTTATCTGGACCACGATCTGTTTGCGCGCGGTTTTCTGCCGGCGATCGATGTCACCCGGTCGGTGTCGCGCATCGGCGGCAAAGCCCAGCACCCCAACATCAAGAAGGAAGCGGGGCGGATGAAGCTGGACTATCTGCAGTTTCTCGAACTGGAGGTGTTCACGCGCTTCGGCTCGCGGCTGGAGGCCAGCATGGAAGCGCGCATCCGCCGCGGTCAGGTGTTGCGCGAAATGCTCAAGCAGGAGCTGCTGCAACCGCTGTCCATCGAGTTTCAAATGGCATGGCTGGTGGCTTACAACGAGGGGCTGTTCGATAAGGTCGAGCTCGGCAAAATAAAACAGCGCATGGTGTTGTTGCAGCAGCAGGTCGAGCATGCCAGTGTGAGTATCGAGGATGGACGCGACCAGTGGAAGAATCTGGTGCATGTCTGGTTGAGCGAGGCGGCGGCTTCCGAGGTTCCTTAGGTGAGCAAACGGCGGGAAGTCAAGGAGCGTCTGGCAACACTGGATGAAATCGACGGCATCATGGTCGCGATGAAAAATCTGGCCTTGCTGGAAACGCACAGGCTGGAGGCATTTCTTGCCACGCAGCGCCGCGCGGTGGCCGGCATCGAGGCGGCGGCTCAGGATTTTCTGGGCTTTTATCCGGAAGCGGTGGTTCATCCCGACAGCGCGCGGCAGTTGCTGCTGGCGATTGGTTCGGAGCGCGGCTTTTGCGGCGATTTTAACGAGGCCTTGCTGGTGCCGCTGGGTGACGCCATGCGGCAGGATAATGCGCTGCCGGTGGTGGTGGGACGCAGGCTGGAGGCCAAGCTGCAGGATGACAAGCGCATTGCCGCCTTTGTCGATGGGCCCGGCGTGGCCGAGGAGGTCCAGGCGGCGCTGGGGCGGCTGACCGGGGTGCTGGACAAGTTGCAGCAGCAGCGGCCGGAAGAGGTGTGGCGCATCAGTGCGCTATATCATGACGGTGAGAGCGGTGCGGTGCGGTTGCGCCAGCTGTTGCCGTTGACGGCGTTCGAAACGGAGCCGGCTTATACCCATCCGCCGCTGCTTAATCTGGAGCCGGCGCGGTTCATGTCGCAGCTCACCGAACAGTATCTTTATGCTGCGTTGCACGAGGTGTTTTACGCATCACTGATGGCGGAAAACCGCAAGCGGCTGGAACACATGGAAAATGCCATCCGTCGTCTGGAGAAGGACGAGTCCGGGCTGCGCCTGCGCTACAACGCACTGCGCCAGGAAGAGATCATCGAAGAAATCGAGATCATCATGCTGAGTGCCGAGGCATTGACGGACAAGGATGATTGACTGGTCGCTTTCAGACCGCCAGCCAGTCTTGATGGATGCGTGCCATCCCTGCTGGTTTTTCATGTTTCGGCCGGCAATAAAAAACCCGGCACACGCGTGCCGGGTTTTTTGCCAACTCGAAGCCCGGTCAGGCGGCCTGGATGTTGGAAGCTTGCTTGCCCTTGGGGCCCTGAACCACGTCAAACGAGACCTTCTGGCCTTCTTTGAGTGATTTGAAGCCGCTCATGTTAATTGCGGAAAAGTGTGCGAACAGATCTTCGCTGCCATCATCGGGAGTGATAAAGCCAAAACCCTTTGCGTCGTTAAACCACTTTACTGTACCAGTTGCCATGTGTTTGCTTCCTTACTAAATAACCGGGAACAATCCCGTTAAACTGTTTGAAACCAAGACCGCACACGGCGAAACCGGTACTGCAGATACTTTGAATCAAACACCTGCGCGCTTTTTACCCCCGTTTAGTTAATACCGTCAAGGATTTTTTTGAATATTTTGCAATTAGACTTGAAAAAGCACCGTTAATCGTCAAGTATGTTACCTGTAAAGGTGACAAAATATGCACTGAAGATTATGGCAATCAAACACCAGGACAGTTCGGTACTCGCGCCGGAACGGGCGAAAACGAAGCCACCGCGCATGTATAAGGTGGTTTTGTTTAATGACGATTACACGACAATGGATTTCGTCATCGAAGTGTTGCAGCGTTTTTTTTCGATGAATCGCGAACGCGCGATGCAAATCATGCTCAAAGTACATAACGAGGGCTCGGCGGTGTGCGGAGTGTATTCGCTGGATGTGGCCGAAACCAAGGTTGCACAGGTATCTGAGTTGGCAAAGCAGCACGGGCATCCGTTGCGATGCGATATGGAGGGAAACTGAAATGATTGCGCAGGAATTGGAAGTCAGTTTGCACTTGGCGTTCGTGGAAGCGCGCCAGAAACGCCACGAATTCATTACGGTCGAGCATCTGTTGCTCGCCATGCTGGATAATGCCTCCGCTGCGCAGGTGCTGCGCGCCAATAACATTGATGTTGATGAGCTGCGCCGGGTCGTGGCGGATTTTGTTGACCGGCACACGCCGATTGTCGGCGGGCATGAGGATGTGGATACGCAGCCTACCGTTGGTTTTCAACGCGTCATTCAGCGCGCGATTCTGCATGTGCAATCGACCAACAAAAAGGAAGTCTCCGGCGCCAATATTCTCGCCGCACTGTTCGGTGAAAAAGATTCTCATGCGGTGCATTTCCTCGCCGAGCGCGGTCTGGCCCGTCTTGATGTGGTGAATTACATCGTGCATGGCGTAGCCAGGAACGAGGCCGGCAGTGCTGCGCCGGCGCAGAGTGATAATGAGGTCGAGCAGCCGGTCAGCGACGACGGTGCGCTGAAAGTCTATACGCTGGATCTTAATGCGCAGGCGTTGGCCGGCAAGATAGACCCGCTGATCGGGCGCAATCTCGAGCTGGAACGCGTGGTTCAGACCCTGTGTCGTCGCCGCAAGAACAATCCGCTGCTGGTGGGTGAGGCCGGTGTCGGCAAGACGGCCATTGCCGAAGGCCTGGCGCGGCGCATCACCGAAGGTCATGTGCCGGATATTCTGAAAGATGCGTACGTTTATGCGCTGGATATGGGTGCATTGCTGGCAGGCACCAAGTATCGCGGCGACTTCGAGCAGCGTCTCAAGGCGGTGTTGAAGGAATTGGCCAATATGCCCAATGCAGTTCTGTTCATCGACGAAATTCATACCCTGATTGGCGCCGGCGCGGCTTCCGGCGGAACCATGGACGCCTCCAACCTGCTCAAGCCGGCCCTGTCGAACGGGCAATTGAAATGCATCGGCGCGACCACCTATCAGGAATACCGCGGTATTTTCGAGAAGGACCACGCGCTGTCACGCCGCTTCCAGAAAATTGATGTGCCGGAACCGTCGGTGGAGCAGACCATCGCGATCCTGCGCGGGTTGAGGTCGCGTTTTGAAGAGCACCATAGCGTCAAGTACAGCGCGGCGGCATTGACCAGCGCGGCGGAACTTTCTGCACGCTTCATCAATGATCGTCATTTGCCGGACAAGGCGATCGACGTGCTGGATGAGGCTGGCGCCGCGCAGCGCATCCTGCCGAAATCGAAACAGAAAAAAACCATCGGCAAGCATGAGATCGAGGAAATCATCGCCAAGATTGCGCGCATCCCGACGCGCACCGTGTCGCACGACGACCGCAACGTGTTGAAGAACCTGGATCGCGATTTGAAGGCTACCGTGTTCGGCCAGAACAGGGCCATCGATGCGCTTGCCACCGCGATCAAGATGTCGCGCAGCGGCCTGGGTAACCCGCAAAAGCCGATCGGCAGCTTCCTGTTCTCCGGCCCCACCGGCGTCGGCAAGACCGAAGTTGCACGCCAGCTCGCCTATGCGATGGGTATGCCGCTGCACCGCTTCGACATGTCCGAATACATGGAACGCCATGCCGTGTCGCGCCTGATCGGCGCGCCGCCCGGCTATGTCGGCTTCGACCAGGGCGGCCTGCTCACCGAAGCGATCAGCAAGCAGCCGCACTGTGTGCTGCTGCTGGACGAGATCGAGAAGGCGCACCCGGACATCTTCAACATCCTGCTGCAGGTGATGGATCACGGCACGCTGACCGACAACAACGGGCGCAAGGCCGACTTCCGCAACGTGGTCATCATCATGACCACCAATGCGGGCGCGGAAGCGTTGAACAAGACGCAGATCGGCTTCACCAAGGTATCCGCTGCCGGCGATGAGATGGCCGACATCAAACGCATGTTCACGCCGGAATTCCGCAACCGGCTGGATGCCATCATTTCCTTCGCGCCGCTGGATCATGAGGTCATCCTGCGCGTGGTGGACAAGTTTTTGATGCAACTGGAAGAGCAACTGCACGAGAAGAAAGTGGAAACGGTATTCACCGATGCGCTCAAGGATTACCTTGCCGAGCACGGTTTCGACCCGCAGATGGGCGCCCGCCCGATGGCGCGCCTGATCCAGGACACCATCCGCTCCGCGCTGGCCGACGAACTGCTGTTCGGCAGGCTGGCAAGTGGCGGCAAAGTCACCGTGGATGTGAAGGACGGCAAGGTTAAACTGGGGTTTGCGGAAGAAGCGGTGACCGCATAATTCGGCTTTACTTCACTCGCGGCTAAAAATGCCCCAGAGCCGTCACGAGCAAGCGTAGGATGGGTTGAGCGTAGCGATACCCATCGCCGCCATTGTTGGATATCGCTGCGCTCCATCCAACATACGACTGAATGCAATCCTTACCCCAATATCGCGGGCGCTTCGCCCCCTCTCCGACCGGCCCATTACACTTCGGCTCCCTTGCTGCCGCCGTCGGCAGCTATCTCGACGCAAGACATCATCACGGCATCTGGCTGGTGCGCATGGAAGACCTCGATGTGCCGCGCTGCGTGCCGGGCGCGGCGGACGACATTCTGCGCACGCTCGAAGCGTTCGGCCTGCACTGGGACGGCGAGGTCATCCATCAGAGCCGGCGCGATGCCGCCTACGAAGCAACCCTGCAACGATTGAAAGACAGTGGCGCGGTCTATCCCTGTTGTTGCACGCGCCGTGAGATCGCAGATTCGGCGTTGCACGGGATTGACGGCATGGTCTATCCCGGCACCTGTCGCAACGGTGTTCCGGCCGGGCGCGAGGGCAGGGCATGGCGGGTGCGCACCGACAACTGCCCGGTTGAATTCGATGACCCGCTGCAGGGCTTACAGTCGCAACGCCTGGAAAGCGAGATCGGCGACTTCGTGGTGAAGCGCGCCGACGGCCTGTTCGCCTACCAGCTTGCGGTGGTAGTGGACGATGCATTCCAGAACATCACCCATGTGGTGCGCGGCGCCGACCTGCTGCATTCCACCCCGCGCCAGATTTACCTGCAACGCCTGCTCGGGTTTGCCACACCGGCCTACATGCACCTGCCCATCGCAGTGAACGCGCAGAGCGAGAAGCTCAGCAAGCAGACGCTTGCGCCTGCTATTGCGACCGATGATGTGATTATGGCGCTGATTGCCGTGCTGGAGTTTTTAGGGCAGCAACTGGCTACTGAGCTAAGGCAGGGGAGTGTGGAGGAAATATTGAATTGGGCGGTGGGGAACTGGCGGCCGGAGAGGATGAGAGGGGTTCAGCAGATTCCGGTTTTGTAGTCATGAACAAACAAAATCAACT
>JBFKMJ010000088.1:0-5893 GCA_041629915.1 Gallionella sp. | reverse complement strand
TGCGGCAACACCCTCAACATGCAGCATCCGCGCGTGCTGCAGATGATAATGGACTCGCTGCGCTACTGGGTGCTGGAAATGCATGTGGACGGTTTCCGCTTCGATCTGGCATCAGCGCTGGCGCGCGAGTTGCATGAAGTAGACCGGCTCGGATCGTTCTTCGACATCCTGCACCAGGATCCGGTGCTTTCCCAGGTCAAGTTGATTGCCGAGCCGTGGGATCTGGGTAGCGGCGGCTATCAGGTGGGCAACTTCCCGGTCGGCTGGGCCGAGTGGAACGATCGCTATCGCGACACCATGCGCGCCTACTGGAAGGGCAACGGTGGAGTGATCGGCGAATTTGCCAGCCGCTTCACCGGGTCGAGCGACCTGTACGGCCACAGCGGCCGCAAACCCCACGCCAGCGTGAACTTCATCACCGCTCACGACGGCTTCACCCTGCACGACCTGGTCAGCTACGACACCAAGCACAACGAGGCCAATGGTGAGAATAACCGCGACGGCACCGACAACAATAACTCGTGGAACTGCGGCGCGGAGGGTGTCACTGATAACGCCGACATCAAGGAATTACGCGCGCGCCAGAAGCGCAATATGCTGGCCACCCTGCTGTTTTCGCAGGGGGTGCCGATGTTCGTTGCCGGCGACGAGATGGGCCGCACCCAGGGCGGCAACAACAACGCCTACTGCCAGGATAACGAGATCAGCTGGGTCAACTGGGACCTGTCGGAAGACGACCGCGAACTGCTGGCCTTTGTCCAGCGGGTGATCGGGTTGCTGCATGCGCACCCGGTATTCCGGCGTCAGCATTTCCTCAAGGGCCACGCTATCAATGAGGTGGGGACCAATGATGTCCACTGGCTGAAGCCGGACGGCAAGGATATGACCGAGGCCGAATGGGACCACGATTTCGCGCGCTGCCTCGGCGTTTATCTCGCCGGCGAGGCGCTGAAAGAACGTGACGCGCGCGGGCGGCCGATCCGCGACGACAATTTCCTGTTGCTGTTCAACGCGCACCATGAAGGAATCCAGTTCGTGCTGCCGGAAATCCAGCCGGGTTGCACGTGGGAAACCGTGCTCGACACGCATTTCAAGGCCGGCCTCGCTGCCAATGGCAATTACCCCGGCAACGCCCTTTATCCGATACAGGGGCGCTCCCTGGTCATGCTAAAGCAGTTGTGCGCATGAAGTGCCTGCATCGCATGCCATTTGGCGCGGAACTTATCGACGGCGGCGGCGTTCCTTTCCGGCTGTGGGCGCCGGGGGTGCCTCATATCGATTTGCTGCTGGAAAACGCGCCAGTCGCGGAGCTGGCGATGCAAGCGCAGGGAGAGGGCTGGTTCGAGCTGAATGTTCCGCAAGCAGGCGCCGGCACGCGCTACCGGTTTCGCACCGACAGCGGCCTGATGGTGCCGGACCCCGCATCACGCTTCAACCCGGACGACATACACGGCGCCAGCATGGTCGTCGATCCTGCCGCATTCGACTGGCAGGATAAAAACTGGCGCGGGCGTCCGTGGGAAGAGGCGGTGATATACGAATTGCATATCGGCGCTTTTACGGCAGCGGGCGACTTTGACGGCGTGCGGCGCAAACTGGATTACCTGGTCGAACTCGGCATCACCGCGCTGGAACTGATGCCGGTAGCCGACTTTCCGGGACGGCACAACTGGGGCTATGACGGCGTGCTGCCTTACGCGCCGGATGCATCCTATGGCAGCCCGGACGCGCTGAAGCTGCTGGTGCAGGAAGCGCATGCGCGCGGACTGATGGTGCTGCTCGATGTCGTTTACAACCATTTTGGCCCGGAAGGTAATTATCTGCATGCCTATGCGCCAGCCTTCTTTAACGAGCGTCACCACACACCGTGGGGCGCGGCGATCAACTTCGATGCGCCCGGCAGCGCCGTGGTGCGCGATTTTTTCGTGCATAACGTGCTTTACTGGCTGGAGGAATACCGTTTCGACGGGCTGCGCCTCGACGCCATCCATGCCATCTGCGACGATTCCACACCTGACATTGTTGAATCGCTGGCGGACGCGATACGGCTCGGGCCGGGAAAAGAGCGGCAGATTCATCTCATCCTGGAGAATGACCGCAATCAGGCGCACTATTTGACGCGTGCACCGGACGGCGAACCGCTGCACGCCACGGCGCAATGGAATGACGACATTCACCATGCCTTTCATGTGCTGGTCAGCGGGGAGCGTGACGGCTATTACGCCGATTACGCGGTGGCACCGCTGCAACAGCTCGGCCGCTGTCTCAGCGAAGGCTTTGCCTTTCAGGGCGAGGCGTCGCCGTTCCGCGGCGGCGAGTTGCGCGGCGAACCCAGCCGGCAACTGCCGGGCACCGCCTTTGTTTCCTTTGTGCAGACCCACGACCAGATCGGCAATCGCGCCTATGGCGAGCGCCTGTGCCATCTCGCCACCCCGGCGTCACTGGAAGCGGCAACCGCCGTACTGCTGCTGGCGCCGCATATCCCGATGCTGTTCATGGGCGAGGAATTCGCCGCCGCGCAGCCTTTCCTGTTCTTCTGCGACTTCGGCCCTGAACTCGCCGCCGCGGTGACGCAGGGCAGGCGCCGCGAATTTGCCCGCTTCGCCCGCTTCAGCGATGAGGCGGCGCGTGCGCGCATTCCCGACCCCAACGCCGAAGCCACCTTCCGCGCCTGCGTGCTCGACTGGGACGACATTGCCAAGCCGCTGCACGCGCGCTGGCTGGCGCTGCACCGGCAGTTGCTGGGGTTGCGCCGCGAACATCTGGTGCCGCGCCTGAAAAACATACGCGGCAACCAGGCCGGTTACCGGACCTGCGGGGACGTCGGGCTCGCGGTGCACTGGCAGCTCGGCGACGGCAGCCGCTGGCATCTGCTGTGCAACATGAGTGAAAAAACCGTCGAGCACATGCCTTGCCCGGCTGGTGACACCATTTATCGCAGCGCGCATCTGTCACCGGCCCAGCTGAAAAGCGGCAGCCTGCCGCCCTGGTCGGTGGCCTGGCTGCTCGAACCCAATCCCGAAAGGAATGCCCCGTGACGCAACCCTCCGCGCTGACCCGGCTCGCTGCACTATGCGGCATCGCAACGGATTACCACGACATCTGGGGCAAGCGCCATGCCACACCGGCGGCCACCGAACGCGCGCTGCTGGAGGCGATGCATGTGCCGCTGGATGGTGACCCGGATGCGCTCGCCGACGAAATCGAGGCACGCGATTGGCAGCGCCCGCTACCACCGGTTCAGGTGGTGCGTCTGGGTGAATCACCGCCGTGTGTGCAGGTCACGGTCGCTGCGGCCGATGCAAAACAAGGCTGGCGCTGGATCCTGACGCTGGAAAGCGGCGAGCGTTCGGACGGGGAATTTCACCCCGGCGACCTCGAGCAGACAGCGGAACATCGCAACGGCAAGCAGCTGTTTTTGCGTTTTGCGCTGCCGCTGCCCGCGGTGCAGACGATCGGTTACCACCAGCTGGAACTGTTGCCGGCCGGTCGCGAAAACGCCCAGCCGACACGCATGGTGCTGATCGCAGCACCGCAGGTCTGTTACCAGCCGGACGCGTTGCGCGGGGAAGGGCGCGTGTGGGGGATGGCGCTGCAACTGTATGGCGTGCGTTCACGTCGCAACTGGGGGGTGGGCGATTTTACCGACCTGCGCGCGCTGGCCGACCTTGCCGCGGATTTCGGCGCCGGTATCGTCGGCGTCAACCCGCTGCACGCCCTGTTTCCCGACAATCCGAAGCATTGCAGTCCTTACAGCCCCTCCAGCCGCCTGTTCCTGAATGTGCTCTACATTGATGTCGAGGCAGTGGCCGATTGCAAGGAAAGCCAGGCGGTGCAGGATCTTGTGGGCGCACCGAATTTTCGCGCACACCTGCGCCAGCTGCGCGAAAGCGAGATGGTCGAATACCAAGAGGTTGCCGCCGCAAAAATGGAGGCGCTTGAGCTCGCCTACCTGCATTTTCGCGAACATCACTTCAACCGCGACACCGAGCGCGGTCGCGACTTCAGTCATTTTCGCGCCGCCCAGGGCGCAGCCCTGGAAAACCATGCCCTGTTCGAAGCCCTGCAGGCGCATTTCCGTGAACAGGATGCGTCGGCATGGGGTTGGCCGGCCTGGCCGGCGGAATATCGCGACCCGGCCTCAACCGCGGTCAGGAATTTCGCCGCCGGCAACGCCGCACGCATCGAGTTCTACATTTATCTGCAATGGCTGGCCGATCAGCAACTGGCTGCCGTCGGCCAGCGTTCGTTGCAGCGCGGCCTCGGCGTCGGCCTTTACCAGGATCTCGCGCTCGGGGTCGATCCCGGCGGTGCCGAGGCCTGGGCCAATCAGGATGTTTACGCCCTTGCCGCGCATGCCGGCGCGCCCCCGGACGAATACAACCTGTTCGGGCAGGACTGGGGGCTGCCGCCATTCATCCCGCAGCGCCTGCGCGAAAAGGCCTATGCGCCTTTCGTCGACACGCTGCGCGCCAACATGCGCCACTGCGGCGCGCTGCGCATCGACCATGTGATGTGCCTGATGCGCCTGTACTGGGTGCCGGCAGGGGGGGCGGCCAACGCCGGTGCCTACGTGTCGTATCCGCTAGACGATCTGCTCGGCATCCTGGCGCTGGAAAGCCAGCGCAACCGCTGCATGGTGATCGGTGAAGACCTCGGCACCGTTCCCGACGCACTGCGTCCGGCGCTTGCCGAATTGGGCGTGCTCTCCTATCGGCCGTTCTTTTTCGAGCGCAGCGGCGATGGCAGCTTCAAACCACCCGCCGAATACGCGCGCCAGGCGCTGGTGGCGGTAAGCACCCATGATCTGCCCACATTGCGCGGTTTCTGGAAGGGCGCTGACCTCGATGTGCGTACCTCGCTCGATCTGTTTCCCACGGAGGAAATCAGGGAGAACATGGTGGTGGCGCGTTCGCAGGATCGCGCCCGCCTGCTGATGGCGCTGCACCGCACCTCTTTGCTGCCGGAAGGAACCAGCGAGCATCCGGTTGCGATGCCCGACATTGCGCCATCGCTCGCCGTCGCGGTGCATACCTACCTGGCACGCACCCCGGCCCAGGTCATGGCGATTCAGCCGGAAGATGTGTTCGGCATGGTCGAGCAGGTGAACCTCCCGGGCAGCAGCAATGAATATCCCAACTGGCAGCGCAAGCTGCCGCTGGACATCGAGGAATGGCGCGCCGACGAGCGCATGCATGCCCTGATCGAGGCGATGTACCGTGAACGCGGCAGCTCGGTCACGCCTTGCCAGAAGGAAAACGGATGCGCCGCCATCATTCCGCGCGCCACTTACCGGCTGCAATTCAATCGCGACTTTACCCTTAACCATGCGACCGAACTGGTGCAGTATCTCGCCGAACTCGGCATCAGCCACTGCTATGCCTCGCCTTATTTGCAGGCACGTCCGGGCAGCAGCCACGGTTATGACATTGTCGACCACAATGCGATCAATCCTGAAATCGGCAGCCTGAAAGAACTTGAGCGCTTCGTGCAAACCCTGCGCCATTTCGACATGGGCCATATCCTCGACATGGTGCCGAACCACATGGGGGTGATGGGCAGCGACAACGCCTGGTGGCTCGATGTGCTGGAAAACGGCCAGACCTCGACCTATGCCGCCTATTTCGACATCGACTGGCAGCCACTCAACCCGGAATTGCACGGCAAGGTGTTGCTGCCACTGCTGGGCGACCACTACGGCACCGTGCTCAGCAATGGCGAGCTGAAGCTGACGTTTGATGCCGGGAGCGGCGAATTCAGCATGTTCTATTACCAGCACCGGCTGCCGGTTGACCCGGCCTCCTACCCGCACATCATCGGTCATCGTCTCGACAGCCTGAGCGCGGTACGGGATGCAGAAGACCCGAATTACCTGCAACTGCAAAGCCTGCTC
>JBFKMJ010000087.1:0-5904 GCA_041629915.1 Gallionella sp. | reverse complement strand
GGAGTTTGGCACCTCGATGTCGGCTCATCACATCCTGGGGCTGTAGCCGGTCCCAAGGGTATGGCTGTTCGCCATTTAAAGTGGTACGTGAGCTGGGTTTAAAACGTCGTGAGACAGTTTGGTCCCTATCTGCCGTGGGCGTTGGAAATTTGAAGGGACCTGCTCCTAGTACGAGAGGACCGGAGTGGACGAATCTCTGGTGTACCGGTTATCACGCCAGTGGTATTGCCGGGTAGCTAAATTCGGAAGAGATAACCGCTGAAAGCATCTAAGCGGGAAACTCGCCTTGAGATAAGATTTCCCTTAGGCCTTGAGCCTACTGAAGAGTCGTTCGAGACCAGGACGTTGATAGGCTGGGTGTGGAAGCGCAGTAATGCGTTAAGCTAACCAGTACTAATTGCTCGTGAGGCTTGATCCTATAACGTTAAGTAACAAAGGCGTTTCGCAACGCGCAATCAAAACCACTTTACTTCTTCCGAATGCGTCGGGCAGAATCCGGGCGACAGGCTGAATCCTGACCCCCGAATCCTGATACCTGACACCAGTTATGTCTGACGACCATAGCGAGTTGGTCCCACTCCTTCCCATCCCGAACAGGACAGTGAAACGACTTAGCGCCGATGATAGTGTGGATTCCCATGTGAAAGTAGGTCATCGTCAGACTCCTTATAAAGTGAAAACCCCCAGGTGAAAGCCTGGGGGTTATTGCTTGCAGTGTTGGCGTCGCCTGATCTGGTCAAGCTGGTTACTTGTAATCGCGTAACTCCGGTGGCGTGTCGTCGTGGTCGCCATGCGGTACCTGATCATAGGCTTTTACAAATATTTCGCGTTCGTTCATTTTTGTCGGGTGCGCCGGAATATCCAGGTTGTGGCAAACGGTATCTTCGCAGTAGTAAATAATCTTGCGCCCGATGTTGTGCAGGGTGCTGTGGTCGAGGTGGAATCCTTCTTCAGTCAAGCCGTTTTCCAGTCCCTCGAGCGTGTAGTGGTGCAGGTTGTAGGAAACACGCAGCGTGTTCGAAGCGCTGCCGTATTCGACCTTCAGGTCGGGCAGGCCCGATAAGAGCTGGTAGGCGCGTTCAACCTGCCCGGGCGGTTCCTCACTAAACGTGATGTCGTGGTGTTTATTCAGTTCGAATGAGCTCATCATATCAACCTCGCACGGCTGGAAAGGCTATTTTCCATGCAGTATTTGCATCCCCTTGAGAAGATTTAATGCCTGATTCAACTGGTAGTCATTCTTGGATCCGAATTCAGCAGGGGCTGATTTTGCAGTACCCCCATTTGTCTCGGGCAGGGCAGGCTGGATTTGGCTGGTGTCATCCGTTTCCTCATCCAACGGTTTGTCATTTTCCAGGTGTTTGTTCAGGTCCACTTCACGCAGGCGGAATGTGTTGTCCTGTCCAGCCGTTGCCGGGTCTTCCACCAGAATGTCAGGAATAATACCCTTGGCCTGAATGGACCGCCCGCCAGGCGTGTAATAGCGCGCTGTTGTAAGTTTGATGGCGGTGTTGTTGCCGAGTGGCAGGACGGTTTGTACCGATCCTTTGCCAAAGGTTTGCGTTCCCATGATGACTGCACGCTTGTGGTCCTGCAGCGCGCCGGCGACAATTTCCGAGGCGGAGGCGGAGCCACCATTGACCAGTACCACCAATGGGACGGTCTTGACGGAATCAGGCAGGTTCTTCAGATAATCGTATTTGCCGTTGCCGCGCAGATAGTGTTCCGGGCTGGCGGTCAGCTGCATTTTTGAGTCTTCAATGCGCCCGTCGGTATAAACCACCAGGGCATCCTTGGCCAGAAATGCCGCGGAAACCCCGACTGCACCGGTCAGCAGGCCGCCCGGGTCATTGCGCAAATCAAGTACCAGCCCTTTCAACGGTTCCTGGTTCTGCTTGATAAGTGTTTCCAAGGCGGTAGCGAGATTTTCGCCAGTATGCTCCTGAAATTGTGTAATACGGATAAATCCATAGCCAGGATCGACCAGCTTGGATTTCACGCTCTGCACTTTGATAACTGCGCGCACGATGGAAATGGTAAGCGGCCTGGGCTCATCCTTGCGAATGACGGTCAGGATGATTTTACTCCCCGGTTTGCCGCGCATGCGTTTCACTGCATCGCTCAACGTCATGCCCTTGACCAGAGTGTCATCCAGTTTGATGATCAGGTCGCCGCTCTTGATGCCGGCGCGAAAAGCCGGGGTGTCTTCTATTGGAGAAACGACTTTTACCAGGCCATCTTCCATGCTGACTTCAATGCCGAGCCCGCCAAATTCGCCCTGTGTGCCGACCTGCAGTTCCTTGAAGGCATCCGCGTCGAGATAGGCCGAGTGGGGGTCAAGGCCGCTCAACATGCCATTGATGGCTTCGGTAATCAATTTCTTGTCTGAGACAGGTTCGACGTAATCGCTCTTGATGCGGCCGAAAACATCAGAAAAGGCACGCAACTCCTCAATCGGCAGTGGCGTTGCGAGCATTTCCTTGTCAGCGATCGCGGCAAAATGCAGGCTGACCGAGATGCCGGCAACCAGACCTAAACTCACCAATCCTGCTTTTTCCAAAAGACGCATAATTTCCCCAAAGTTATTTCGTGGCCACCCATTGTATCGGGTCAAGCGGTTTGCTTTCATGGCGCAGCTCGAAGTATAAACCGGAATCCTGGTTGCCGCCGCTATTCCCGACCGCTGCAATGGTGTCACCGCCGTGCAGTTTGTCTCCGACCTGCTTGAAAAGCGTTTCATTGTTGGCGTACAAACTCATGTATCCTTTGCCATGATCGACAATCAGCAAGTTGCCAAAGCCGCGCAGCCAGTCAGCAAACACGACTTGCCCGGCGGCAACTGCTTTGACGGATTGTCCGGCCGGCGTTCGCAGAAACAGGCCTTTCCACAGCACCGTACTGTCAGGCCGCGGCGTACCGAACCGGTTGGTGACTTCTCCCTTTACCGGCAAGGCCAGCTTGCCTTTGAGTTGATCAAACGGGCTGCCGTCAAAGCGGTTGTCTGGCAGGTTCTGATTGCGGAATAAGGCCCCGGATTCTGGCTGTGCAAGCATTTTAGCCAGTTTGTCGACCAGCTGTGCAAGACGGTTTTCATTGCGCTGCAGTCGCCTGATTTCACGGCGTTGCTGGCGCAACTGTTGCGAGATGCTGCCCAGCACCTGCCGCCGTGCGCGCTGCTCCTTTCCCAGTATCTTTTTTTGTGCCGATTGTTCCTTGTGTAATGCTGCCAGCTCGGTCCGTTTCAGGCGCGCTTCCTTGCCGAGCGCATTCAGTTCGGCAATGTCGCCGCGCATGGCGGTGAGCCAGTCTGCACGGTTGTGCGCGATGTACTGGTAATAACGCAAATCGCGGGCAACCTGGTTGGGATTCTGGTTGTTCAGCAACAGCTTCAGATACTCCTGTTTTCCGCCGAGGTATTGCTGATACAGCAGCCTGCCAAGCAGAACCCGTTGTTCGGCCATGCTGTCGGTCAACTGCTGTTCCTGTTTTTGCAGTTCGTTGAGTTTCTGGTCGGCTGCGCGTTGTTGCATGGCGAGTTCGTTGAGCCTGCGGTTGCTGTCGCTGATTGCCCGTTCGGAATCGCGCAGCGCATCGGCAGCCTCGGATTTTGTTTCACTGGTTTTTTCCAGTTCGCGCTGCATTGAGGTAATGCGCTCGCGCAGATTTTTCAGCTCTTCCTCCCGGTCGGCATAGGCCGGACAAGAGAAGGCAGAAGACAGAAGACAGAAGACAGAAAGAAACAGAAAACCCCTGTGGCGCAGCCATACGACAATCTGTTCTTTGCTGTCTGCCATCAGTTTTTTGTCATCTGAATCAGGCTGTGTCCCGTCATTTCGGGTGGTTGCGGCAGACCCATGATGGCCAGCATGCTGGGGGCGATATCGCGCAGTGCGCCGCTTTTTGCAAGCACGGCCTCGCGACCGATATACAGGAAGGGCACAAAATTAAGCGTATGCGCGGTATGAGCCTGTTGCGTGTCGGGGTCACGCATTTGTTCGGCATTGCCGTGGTCGGCGGTGATAATGACCTCGCCACCGATGGAACGCATTGCCCTGACAGCGCGGCCGATGCAAATATCCAGCGCCTCGATGGCCTGAGTGGCGGCTTCCATGTTGCCGCTGTGTCCCACCATATCGCCGTTGGCGTAGTTGCAGACGATGGCTTGATACTGGCGGCTCAGAATCGCAGCCTCGAGTTTGTCGGTCACTTCAAATGCGCTCATTTCCGGTTTGAGATCATACGTTGTGACTTTGGGGGATGAGACGAGAATGCGATCTTCGCCAGGGTAGGGTTGCTCATGGCCGCCGTTGAAGAAATAGGTGACATGCGCGTATTTTTCGGTTTCGGCGATACGCAACTGCCTGAGCCCCAGGCCCGAAATATATTCGCCAAAACCATTGTGGATGGTTTCGGGGGTATAGGCGCAGGGCAGGTCGAAGCCTTCACCATAGCTGCTCAACGTAACGAAGCTGGCGAGCCTTGGGCAGTGGGCGCGGTTGAATCCGCTGAAGGAGGCATTCGTCATGGCATTGGTGATTTCACGGGCACGGTCGGCGCGGAAATTCATGAAGACCGCCACGTCGCCATCCTGCATGGCGACAGGCTGTGTGCCAGTCGGGATGATCGCGGTGGGCTTGACGAATTCGTCCGTTTCGCCGCGCGCATAAGCCTGCTCCAGTCCGCTTAACGCATCCGTTGCGGTAAATTCGGCATGCCCCTGGGTAAGCAATTCATAAGCGGGTTGCACGCGTTCCCAGCGATTGTCGCGATCCATCGCGTAAAAACGCCCGACAATGCTGGCGATCTGGGCGACACCCGATGAGACGCATTTTTCCTGCAACCGCCGCAAGGAGTGAGCCGCGCTCTTTGGCGGGGTATCGCGTCCGTCCAGAAAAGCGTGCAGATAGACCTTCTTCACCCCTGCGCGCGCTGCCATCTCCAGCATGGCGAAGATGTGGTTTTCGTGGCTGTGCACGCCGCCCGGCGAGAGCAACCCCATGATGTGCAATGCGCGATCGTTCTGACTGGCCAGCGCAACCGCATTGCTCAGGGCCGGGTTACTGAAGAAGCTTCCGTTCTCGATGGCGATATCGACACGGCTCAAGTCCTGATATACCACGCGCCCGGAGCCGATGTTCAAATGCCCCACTTCCGAATTGCCCATCTGTTTTGAGGGCAGGCCGACAAATTGCTCGGAGGCGTTAATCAGGGTGTGCGGATAATCGCGCCAGTATGCATCCCAGTGGGGCTTGCGAGCCGCCAGAATGGCGTTGAAATCAGCATCCTCCCGGTATCCGAAACCGTCCAGAATGAGCAGTAAAACAGGGGTGGCGTTCATTGGTATAGAATATAAGCGGAAGGTAATTTTACGAAGTCATATTTTAGCCGATTTAGCGCCATTCAGCGCGGCCCGGCAGAGAGTTCAGGTGGAGGGTATGGCAAGCAGGTTGATTGACAGGGAAGAAGATATTCAACAGGCCGCGCAGGCGATGAAGGCGATAGCACATCCGTTGCGGCTGAAAATTTTGTGCGTTCTGAGCGATCAGGAAGTCAGTGTGCAGGACATCGTGGAGCAGGTCGGCACATCACAAAGCAACATTTCGCAGCATCTGGCGATTCTGCGTGACAAGGGCGTATTGGCTACGCGCAAGAAAGCCAATCGGGTGTTTTACCGTATCGATGATTTACGCACAATAAAACTGGTCGGGATGATGCGCGATGTGTTTTGCAGCGCGTGATGAGTTTGCTTTTTATTTGGAATATCAGTATATTCTAATATAACGAAATAACCGGGTGAGCGCGGTGAAGAAATCCTTGATTCTTTATTTTTTACTGCTGGGTGCCATGCCCGTTCAGGCTGCCGGGCAGCTTGACGTGGCGTCTGTGCAGTATCGCGAGGTGGCG
>JBFKMJ010000086.1:0-5937 GCA_041629915.1 Gallionella sp. | reverse complement strand
GGGGATCGGGGATCGGGGATCGGGGAACGGGGAAGAGGGAGCAGTCTCCAGGTAACGGGGGGCGGTCTGCCAAGCGCATCGAGAACCTGACGTACGACGATATTCTGCGCGAGATCGAACACCAGGCGCAACAGGGCGTGGACTACTTCACCATTCACGCCGGCGTGCTGCTGCGCTACGTGCCGATGACCGCGAAACGCCTGACCGGCATCGTCTCGCGCGGCGGTTCGATCATGGCGAAATGGTGCCTCGCGCACCACAAGGAAAGTTTCCTCTACACCCATTTCGAGGACATCTGCGAAATCATGAAGGCCTACGACGTGGCATTCAGCCTCGGCGACGGTCTGCGCCCCGGCTCGATCTACGATGCCAACGACGAAGCGCAACTGGGCGAATTGAAAACGCTGGGCGAACTCACGCAGGTCGCGTGGAAGCACGATGTGCAGACCATCATCGAAGGCCCCGGCCATGTGCCGATGCACATGATCAAGGAGAACATGGAGCTGCAACTCAAGTGGTGCCACGAAGCGCCGTTCTACACGCTCGGCCCGCTGACCATGGACATCGCTCCCGGCTACGATCACATCACCAGCGCCATCGGCGCGGCGATGATCGGCTGGTACGGCACCGCGATGCTGTGCTACGTCACGCCAAAAGAGCATTTGGGATTACCGGACAAGGACGACGTGAAGGAAGGCATCATCACCTACAAAATCGCCGCGCACGCCGCCGACCTTGCCAAGGGCCACCCCGGCGCGCAGGTGCGCGACAACGCGCTGTCCAAGGCGCGCTTCGAATTCCGTTGGGAAGACCAGTTCAACCTCGGCCTCGACCCGGACAAGGCGCGCGAATTCCACGACGAAACCCTGCCCAAGGAATCCGCCAAGGTTGCGCATTTCTGCTCAATGTGCGGCCCGAGCTTCTGCTCGATGAAAATCTCGCAGGACGTGCGCGACTTCGCCGCGCAGCAAGGCTTGGACGAGCAGGCCGCGCTGGAAAAAGGCATGGAACAGAAGGCGGTGGAGTTTGTGGAGCGGGGCAGCCAGTTGTACAGCAAGGCGTAGTCTTGAGAAAACAGTTGGCCCCGTAGGAGCGGGCCCTGCCCGCGATTGGCTTGTTGTCCGTTGGTAGAGCCCGCTCACCTTGGGTACTCCGTTAGAATGGCCGCCCCCTCGGCTAGCCGCCAAACCTTCAAGGTCGCCTCATGAATGAAGAACGCTTAATAAACATCGAAGCAAAAATCACCTTCCAGGAAGACTTGATCGAGGAACTGAACAAGACGGTCTATCAGCAGCAGAAAAAGCTGGATCGGCTCGAAGCGATTTGTGAATCGCTGGTGAATCACCTCGAAGCCCTGGAGGAGACTGGGGGCGCGAGCAGGACGGCAAACGAAAGGCCGCCGCATTACTAGCGTGTCGCCCCGCTGCCACGAAAGTCGTGGCTACGCCCCAAATTTATACTGTTGGAAATGCAGGACTTGAACAATTAGCCATGCTGAGCAAACTAAGCGACTTTCTGTCTACCGTCATTACCCCCGCCAGTGCCGAGGGTCGACCAGATCACACCTTGCAACTGGCAACCGCCGTGCTATTGATCGAAGTCATGCGGTCGGATGCCGACAGCACCGACGAAGAGCGGGATACGATACTGCAGCTTCTCAAAATACGATTTCAGCTGTCAGATGCGGAATTAGCACAACTGACCGAACTGGGACACCGTACGGCTAAGTCCGCCAATGACTTTTACCTGTTCACCTCCCTCATCAACCGGGAGCTGGAAATGCCCGAAAAGGTTCGCATCATCGAGTACATGTGGCAAGTGGCCTATGCCGACAGGCAAATCAGCGAACATGAAAGCCATCTGATACGAAAAATTGCCGGCCTTCTCTACATCTCTCACAGAGACTACATTGCCGCCAAAATGCGCGCCAAGCCTGCTGACCTGAAATAACCGCGTTTGTTACCCGGCAAGTCCGCTATCTGGCGATGGAACGCCAGACAAAAGAATCCCTCCCCAAGCCTTATGGTTTGATGCGTAGCGATAGAGGTACTCGAATTCGCAACATTCAATCGGAGCGCTATTGGGTGCTCCCGTCTGCTTTTTGAGCTCTGCAAGGGTTCCGTCCCTGAGGCACCACTGAGGTGCCATGCAAAACAACCCGATAACCTAGCTCCTGACAAATGCCAGCAGCGGTTTGATATCTCCACTGTCGGCGGTGCGCAATGCTTCAATGTAGCGCGTGCGTGTTTCGGTTGCTTCGGTAAGACTTTTAATGCCCCAGGTAAATCGCGGTTGGCCAAGTTGTTGTACCAGCAAATCAGCCATCACCCGCGCGTGGCGACCATTGCCGTTGGGGAACGAATGTATCGCTACCAGGCGATGATGAAAGCGCGCGGCAATTTCGTCGGGCGGGTAGGTGGCGTGATCAATCTGGTAGCGCGCATCGTTGAACAGGTCGCGCAATTTCACGCCGACCTGTTGCCATTCAACGCCGATATTCTTGTTCGACTTGCGAAAACTGCCGGCCCAACCCCAGGTTTCACCAAACATATGCTGGTGCAGCTCGCGCACGAATGCCTCATCGAGAATGTCTTTGCGTTGCCTCCGCCCCCATGCCTCTCCCTGCTCGATGTTGAGCTGCTCCCATTCGTTAAGCTCGCCCTGCGTGGTGATGTGCCTGGGTATCAGACTGGCAAGCTCGTCCGCATCAAGCGGTGTGGCGCCTGGCGGATAATCGAGATTTACCGCCACAACTCCCGCCGTGATCCCTTGAGGAGACTTTCCGCCATTTCCTGCACCTGAGTATCGACAGCTTCGCTTGAAGTAGCCTGCGCTTCCAGTGCCATGGTATGCGCTACTCCAGCCATGCGTTCACGGGCAACTTTGTTGGCCTGCGCTTCCATGACTTGCGCGATGGATTGTCTGGGAACCAAGGCGTACTGCAATTCGCAATCCAGCGCTTCTGCCACCCGCCGCAGGCTACTTAGGGTGATGGTGTCATCTGCCTCGGATGTTTCCAGTCGGAGCACCGTTGAAGGCACCAGACCCAGCCTCTTGGCAAGGTGTGCCGCCGGCATACCGAGCGCCTCGCGGATTGCTTTTATCCAGCCAGAAGGCGGCCGCGCAGGCAACTCTGCCGAGCGCCAGCGTGCCAACCCGGCATCCAGTTGGCGTTGTTTGAGGTCTTTAAAGCGAGATTTCATGGCGTTATTATGCGCTACAACGCACTATTGTCAATATTTAATATGCTCTATAAAGCATAAAAACAAATTATTATATTGCGTCGTAGTGCATAAAAATCTCATCAAAGCCACACAGGCGCGCTTCGAATTTCGCTGGGAAGACCAGTTTAACTTCGGCCTCGACTCGGACAAGGCGCGCGAATTTCGCGACGAAACCCTGCCCAAGGAATCTGGCTCTATCCCCCAAAATTCCTTACCAGGCAGGCTGAACAAACGATTTGCCATTGCGAACCAAAATTGGTACGCTCCTGACATGAAACAGCCAACCTTGGAAGTTCGCTTCTTCAAGACTGATTCCGGCAATGAGCCGGTTCGCGAATGGTTGTGCGGTCTCTCGGCGGCAGACAAGAAAACCATAGGCGAAGATGTAAAGACTGTGCAATTCGGTTGGCCGCTCGGAATGCCGCTGGTGGCGCATCTGGATGCCGATGTGTGGGAAGTGCGCATCAGGCTGGATACGCGTATCGCACGGATACTCTTCGCACTGGAAGGCAGCGCCATGGTGCTGTTGCACGGCTTCATCAAAAAACAACAAAAGACACCCAAGCCGGAACTTGATCTGGCAAAAAAACGGCTGAAACAACTTAGGAGACGAGCATGAGCAAGAAAAATATAGGCAGCAACTTCGACGAATTCCTGACCGAAAACGCGACGCTCGACGAAGCGACCGCAATCGCCGTCAAGCGCGTCATCGCATGGCAAATCGAACAAGAAATGAAAGCACAAAATCTGAACAAGACCACCATGGCGAAGAAGATGCACACCAGCCGCGCCGCGCTGAATCGCCTGCTGGATGAGAACGACACCAGCCTCACGCTGACCACATTAGCGAGTGCGGCGGCGGTGCTGGGCAAAAAGCTGAATGTCGAATTGTTGGCGGCTTGAAAATAAACCGTGGCGCGACCCTGATTGCTCCTTCGAATTCCACGACGAAACCCTGCCCAAGGAATCCGCCAAGGTCGCGCATTTCTGCTCGATGTGCGGCCCGAGCTTCTGCTCGATGAAAATCTCGCAGGACGTGCGCGACTTCGCCGCACAGCAAGGCGTGGACGAACAGATCGCATTGCAAAAAGGCATGGAGCAAAAGGCGGTGGAGTTTGTGAAGCAGGGCGGGTAGTTGTATAGCAAGGCTTGAGTCAGGGAAAAGCAGTTGACCATTGTAGGAGCGGGCCATGCCAGCGAACCCACTGATCGCGTGCATGATCCGCTCCGACAAATTTAATTTCGCCGGCAGTTTGGCCTCTTTGAAGAAATTTCTTCGTCGAAAAACTCGCGGAACGTGATTACGTTTGACTTGCCTTTGTAGCAAGTTTCCTTCGATTTTTTCAGGGACTCGGGAACAACCAGATGAATCCCCTGAGTGCTCATGTCATCTATCGCGGCTGAAGACACACGATCATCGACGGTTGCCAGGAACAGTGCGCAATTAAACTTCTCCATTGCCACTTGTTTCCAGCGCTCACGAAGGGTGGTTTTTGCCGAGAGTACCATTGCTTCTTCGAATGTCCTTTTTTTGGCTTTCAGCACCACAAGGCTAGGTAGCACAAAGTCCGGGCGGCGACCTCCAGTTATGGCCTACTCTTCAAAAACAGCCCGGCCATCACGAAGCAGTCTTGCGATGTGCTGTTCAAAGGAACGTCCCGCACGAGATTTTCGGTGCTGGCTTGCACTCAAAAAGGTTGCGTCCAAATCGGGAAAGCCGCGCACGACGGAAGAAATAATACCTCTCCACTGTTGGTGATGGATCAGTTCCAAAAGCTATCGTAATTGGGTGACAACGAATAGTCCCACTTGATTACCGCTTCAAATCTTTTGAGCAAGCTCGATAGGTCTCCGAATAGCGTCAAAGCTTCGCTTTCGTGCATAGTTGCGGATCGAAGCGCGACAAACTCATGCAAAGCATGATCGTCGCTAGTTCGCCCGCCAGATAAATCCCAAAGTTCCTTGTACACGGCAGGAATGCCGACTTGTTCCGCGACGAAATACACTTCCGCTTCCAAGCAAGCTCTCACTGCCGCTTCATCGCGGTGCGATGGGATGCCGGATAAGAGAAGGTTTCCCAAAGCTTTATAGTTTGAGGCATCCCGATAAAGGTACTCAAAAACGCAGTAGCTGATTGAAGAGTCATTGGCATGCATTTCGGTAAGCTGTAAAAAATTTTATTTTTGGCTATCAACAAAAAACTGATTTCTGTGCCACGCAATAAATTCCGGCTGCGGCGCAAAACGTTCAGGCGGTTCGATCGTACGCCCATCCAAAGGCAGTAGAACTTCAATAACGAAAGGCTCTTTCTTACGCTTCAGCTCTTTCGAAACCACAATCTTGAAATCATCGGTAAGCGTTATCAGCCCTTTATCAAACGCCCGGTCGTGGATAGCCGATAGACACAAACCATTGCTTGGATTTAGGCGGTTCGCTTTGTCTTTGCTCCACGGCACGATATGGCTGGCTATCAATAAACGCGGCTCGGATAACCCAGACATGCAACAACGTCCGCGATAGCTGCTCAACACTGCGCGGCGGAAAAAATTTTGTTTGATTCGCTGTTCTGTGACTACCTTCCTTGTTTCACCAGTGAAATCTTCTGGGATAAGCTGTTCATCGGCTTCATCAATCGCTGGAGCATTCGCATCGAGGTTCATCCGCAACATTTCGCATTCAACAGCAAGTTTTTCCCAGTCTGCATGAAACTCGG
>JBFKMJ010000085.1:0-5991 GCA_041629915.1 Gallionella sp. | reverse complement strand
GTGACGGATATACGCAAGACCTATCCCGCGCTGGAAGAAATGCAGCGCTGCGGCATGCCGTTGCTGGTGCATGGCGAAGTAACCGACCCGGCGGTGGACATATTCGACCGTGAGGCCATGTTCATCGAACGCGTGTTGCAACCCCTGCTGCGCGACCTGCCGCAGTTGCGCGTGGTGTTCGAGCACATCACCACGCGCGATGCGGTGCAGTTCGTGACAGACGCGCCCGACACCATCGCAGCAACCATCACCGTGCATCACCTGCTGTATAACCGCAATGCCCTGTTCAACGGCGGGATACGCCCGCATTATTTCTGCCTGCCGGTGCTGAAGCGCGAAATGCACCGCACGGCATTGGGCAAGGCGGCCGCCAGCGGCAGCCCGAAATTCTTTCTCGGCACCGACAGCGCGCCGCACGCGCAGCACGCCAAGGAAACCGCCTGCGGTTGCGCCGGCATCTACACCGCACACGCCGCCCTGGAACTTTACGCCGAGGCGTTCGAACAGCTTGGCGCGCTGGACAGGCTGGAGGGATTCGCCAGCTTTCATGGCGCCGACTTTTACCGTTTGCCGCGCAACACCGGCAAGGTCACGCTGCGCAGGGAAAGCTGGCCGGTTCCGGACAGCCTCGTGTTTGGCGAACATCGCCTGGTGCCGTTGCGTGCCGGCGAATCGATGACATGGAAGATGAATGACTGAGACGGATGCAAATCGCGGCGAGATATTCCGCGCCAAAATCAACCTGGAAACCTCGAAGATCGCCTGGCGGGAGTTGCAGCGTTTCTTTGCCGGCGGCAATGCCCTGCTGGTCTCCGTCGATCTGGACCTGGTCGAGGCCGCATTCCAGATTTCAGAAGACAATGTAACGCTGATCCGGCAATGGATGGCAGACGGCAAGCTGGCGCGCGTGCCGGACGATCTGGCGCGCGAATGGATCGAACATGATGCGCATGTCTGGGCGGTTGTGATCAGCCCGTGGGTGCTGGTGCAGTCCGCCGCACTGGCCGCCTGAGCAAGCCGTCACGGGCCGACCACGGGCAATATCAGGGATTTCTCGAACTCATGGATACGTTCACTGCGCTATTGTTGCTGCTGCTTGCCGCGCTGGGGTGGTTCTGGTTCGACAGTCTGCGCGCCCTTGAGACCGCGCGAAACATGGGGAAACGGGTTTGCAGCAGTGCCGATGTGCAGTTTCTGGACGACACCGTCGCCGGCATTGGACTGTCGCTGGCCCGCGACAGGAGCGGACGCCGGGGTTTGCGCCGCACTTATCGTTTCGAATTCAGCGAAACCGGTGATACCCGGCTGGAAGGCCGGATAATCCTGCTCGGCAACAAGGTCGTATCGGTCACGATGGAGCCCTATCAGATATTGAACGAACCCACCACCGTCTACCACTGAATTGTCCGTGGCGAATATTTAGTGCGGTTCAGTATGCGAAAGATGGTGCGCCACTGACAGCCTCGCGCGCCAAACATATGTGATGCGCCTGCAGCCAGCGGCCTGGCCTTGGAGAACATGCAAAGGTGAATCTGAACAGCGACACACAGAAACCTCTCAGCTTCGAACGCCTGTTCAGAGCCAGCCCGCATCCCTACCTGATTCTAAAACCGGATGAGGCATTCACCATAGCTGCAGTGAATGACCAGTATCTGGCAGCGACGGGCACCCGGCGCGAAGCCATCATCGGCCATGGCCTGTTCGAAATATTTCCGGACAATCCTGATGACACTTCCGGAAGCGGGGTCAGCGACCTGCGCATTTCGCTCAACAGGGTGATTAACAACCGCCAGCCGGACACCATGGGCGTCCAGAAATACGATATCCCCTTGCGGGACGGCAGCAAGGGTTTCGCGGTCAAATACTGGAGTCCGGTCAACACGCCTGTCCTCGGGCCGGACGGCAGCATTGCCTTCATCATTCACCATGTCGAGGATGTCACCGACTTCATCCTCAGCCGCGAACGGAATTCCGAACAAATCAGCAAGATAGAAGCGCGTGCCGGGCGCATGGAAGCGGAAGTCCTGCACCGGGCCGCCGAAGTCAAGGAATCCAATCGCGCACTCAAGGCGGCCCTGGAGCAACTGGAGCTGCGCGAGGCGGAATTGTCCCGTCTCAATGAGCGTCTCAAGGAACTTGACCGGGTCAAGACGGAATTCTTCTCCAATATTTCCCACGAATTCAGAACACCCTTAACACTGACGCTGGGGCCGCTCGAGAATATCCTGGCGCAGCAGGATCAAATTCCGCCCGATATGCGCGCTTCCTTGGACATTGCCAGGCGCAATGCCCTGCGCCTGCTGCGCCTGGTCAATAGCTTGCTCGACATATCCCGCCTTGAGGCAGGCAGGGTCAAGCCAGCCCTGGAAGCCACCGACCTTGCTTCATATACCGCCGACCTGGCCAGCCACTTCGATTCCGCCTGTGCCGCGGCCGGCATACAGCTGAGCGTTGACTGCCCGCCGCTGCCGCAGACGGTGGATATTGATCGCGCCATGTGGGAGAAAATCGTCCTCAACCTCCTTTCCAATGCCTTCAAGTTCACCTTCGCGGGGAGCATAGAAGTGCGCCTGCGCACCATTGATGGGGAAGCGGTGCTGAGCGTGCGCGACACCGGAACCGGCATACCCCGGCACGAACTGCCACATCTTTTTGAGCGGTTTCATCGTGTGGAGGGCGCGCGCGGGCGCAGTTTTGAGGGTAGCGGCATCGGCCTGGCGCTGATACACGAACTGGTGCGGCTGCACGGCGGCGCCATTACTGTGGATAGCGAGGAGGGCAGTGGCAGCACCTTCACCGTGCGTGTGCCACTCGGCGCCGGGCGCCCAGGCAAGGCGCATCCGAATGAGGTGGAACAGCCCGACTCCACGCACGCCAGCGCTATCGTGGAAGAGGCCAGGCGCTGGCTGCCGGAGAGTGCGGAAACTGAAAACGAGTCGATGACCAGCGGGGGTGGCAATGTGGTGGTCGCCGATGACAGCCAGGACATGCGCGCTTATGTCACGCGCCTGCTCAAGGCCGCCGGCTTTGCTGTCGAAGCCGTGAATGACGGTGAAGCGGCGTTTGCCGCCTGCCTTGCCCGCCCGCCTGACCTGGTGCTCTCCGACGTAATGATGCCGGGCCTCGACGGCTATGGCTTGCTCAGGGAGCTGCGCAGCAACGCCGCCACCGCGATCCTGCCCGTCATACTGCTCTCGGCCCGGGCAGGCGAGGAAGCCAGGGTCGAGGGCCTGAGTGCGGGAGCGGATGATTACCTGGTCAAGCCCTTCGGCAGTCGAGAACTGATTGCGCGCGTCGATGGCGCAATCCGGCTCGCCCGGGTCCGGCGCGAGTCACAGCGGCAGCTGCAGCTGGCCGACAATGTCTTCCAGAACATCACCGAGGGCGTTCTTGTTACCCAGCCCGATGCCACCATCATTTCTGTGAATCCGGGTTTTTGCCTGATGACCGGCTACCGCACCGAGGAGCTGGTCGGCCGCAATCCGCGCATCATCAAGTCCAACCGGCACGATACCGATTTCTACCGGGCCATGTGGGGCCACATCGGCCGCGACGGCAGCTGGCATGGGGAAATATGGAACCGGCGCAAGGATGGCAGCCTGTTCCTGGTCAGCGAAACCATCACAGCCATTCGCGATGGACAAGGGCAGGTACAGAATTATGTGGCGGTGTTGATCGACATTACCGAGGCGAAGCAGGCAGAGGAATACATTCGTCATCAGGCCTATCACGATCACCTGACCGACCTTCCGAATCGCTCGCTGTTCATGGACAGGCTGCAACATCAGCTTGCCTATGCGCATCGCGAGAAATTTCCCCTGGCGGTACTGTATATCGATCTGGACGGCTTCAAGGCGGTCAACGACGAACTCGGTCACAGGGCCGGTGACGATCTGCTGAAGGAGGCTGCCGCGCGGCTCAGGGGCTGCATCCGCGAATCTGACACCATTGCGCGGCTGGGCGGTGACGAGTTTGCCGTTGTTCTGGCCAATCTTGAGAGTGCGGCAGATGCGGCCCAGGTGACGCAAAAGATGCTCGACCGGATTGCCCAACCCTTTCAGCTGGGATCCCATATCAGGCAGATTTCTGCCAGTATCGGCATTGCCCTGCACCCGTCGAATGGCGAGGATGCCATGTCACTGCTCAATGCAGCGGATGCAGCGATGTATGTGGCGAAGCGGAGTGGCAAGAATTGCTGTTCTTCGGCCAGATGAACGGCGACGACGATCAGTGCGATTCGATCTGCGACAGGTGGCGCGCCACCGACAGCCAAGCCCCCAGCCAGCCCAGATAGAGCGAGAACAGCAGCAGTGACAGGCTGTCGCCCAGTGAAAGCGGGCGCAGCACAAACTGGCTGGCATAGAGTTGCGACAGCTCCACCAGCGGACGGTTGAGCAACAGCAGGCCGGCCGTGACGATGGCCCAGGCCATGATGCCGCCAAGCAACCCCTGTATCGCGCCGAAATACAGGAACGGCTGTCGGATAAAACCGTCGGTCGCCCCGATCAGTCTGGACACCTCGATCTCGTCACGCTGGGTGAGGATCTGCAGGCGTATGGTATTGAAGGTGACCGCGATCAGCGCGAGACTGAGCAGGCTGGCGATGATCAGCACGGCAAGACGGCCGAATTTGAGCAGCGCCTCAAGCTTGTATGCCCATGCCGAATCGAGTTGCGCCACTTCAACCTTGGGCAGTTGCGCCAGTTCACCGCGCAGGGCATCCAGCGATTGGGCTGTGCTCTGCCGCGGCGAAACAATGAAAGCATCCGGCAGCGGATTCTTTTCCAGCCCGCCGATCACGTCGTCCAGCCCGGTGCTTTGCTTGAGCTGCTCCAGCGCCCGGTCACGCTCAACGAATTCGGCGCCGCTGATGGCGGGGTGTGCGACAAGCTGTTTGCGCAGCGCATCGATGTCATCCGCCTTGGCATCCATCGCCAGAAACAGGCTGATCTGCGGCGTGCCGGAAAGTTGCTCGACCAGCCCCTGTGCATTTTGCAGCAGCACATACATGCCGGCGGGCAGACTGAGCGCAATGCCGATGACCAGAATATTGAGCAAGCCGCCCAGTTTCGATGCAAACATGCGGCGTATGACCGCGAGCAACAGGGCGATGGCGTGCCTCATGCCGGCCCCGAATCTGTCGAAGATGGCTGTAACACCCCTTCCCTGAGCGCCAGCCTGCGCACGCCGCCGTCGCGCAGCACGCCTTCGTCGTGCGTGGAGATCAGCAGCGTCACGCCAACCTGGTGGAAGGATTTGAAGATCGCCATGATTTCCTGCGCGTAGGCGGCATCCAGATTGCCGGTCGGCTCATCCGCCAGCATGATCGAGGGGCGGTTGACGATGGCGCGCGCGATGCACAGGCGTTGCTGCTCGCCACCGGACAGCGCGATGGGATTGGTTTTTTCGCGATTGAGCAAGCCAACCTTGTCCAGCGCGGCGCGCACCCGTTTGCCGCTTTCGCGGTGGTCGAAGCCGCAAATCTGCAGCGGCAGCAGCACATTGTCGAATACGCTGCGGTCGAACAGCAGCTTGTGGTCCTGAAAAATGATGCCGAGGTTGCGGCGCAGATAGGGCAATGCGCCTTTCCTGAGCGCGCCGACATTCTGGTTGTTCACCAGCACGCTGCCGGAATTGGGGCGCTCCATCGCGGCGATGAGCTTGAGCAGCGTGCTCTTGCCCGCGCCCGAGTGGCCGGTGAGGAACACCATCTCACCCTCGGCAATATCGAACGAGGCGTTCTTCAGCGCCTCATAGCCGCCGGGGTAACGTTTGTGGACCTGGTTGAAGGAAATCATTTTGTGGGTAACACCTTTACCATGCCGGGCCTCATCAGGCGGCGGAAATCCTTGTTGGATGCGGCCTGTTGCAAATGACAGGGAACGCATCGTCTGCGGCCTCAAGAAGTGAGCGATGTCTGCAAACGTCAGCTACCGCCACGTTTAATCCGCCCTTACCCGCATGGATCGGCAGTGCCGGTCGCTTTGCGGC
>JBFKMJ010000084.1:0-5997 GCA_041629915.1 Gallionella sp. | reverse complement strand
GAGTGAAGGGTAAAACCGAACCCGCTTTTGACGTTACCCTTCCCCCTTCCCCCTTTCCCCTTCCCTCAGACGAGCATCCGCTCGGCTACGCCCTCGCGCAACTGTCCGGCATCTACATCCTGGCGCAGAACGCGCACGGACTCGTCGTGGTGGACATGCACGCCGCGCACGAGCGCATCGTTTACGAGAAATTCAAGACCGCACTGGATGCCGAGCGCATCGCCACGCAGCCGCTGCTGATCCCGGTCACGTTCCATGCCGAGCCGCTGGATGTCACCACCGCCGAGGCAAATCGGGAAGCGCTCGACAGACTGGGTTTCGATATCGCGCCGCTATCACCCACCACGCTCGCGGTGCGTGCCATGCCGGTAATGCTCAGGCAGGCCGAAGCCGAAGCAGTGGCGTTCGAGGTGCTGCGCGAACTTCGCGAATACGGCGCATCACGCGCGCTGACCGAGCGGCGCGACGAGCTGCTCGCCACCATTGCCTGCCACGCCGCAGTGCGCGCCAACCATGCGCTGAGCATCACCGAGATGAACGCGCTGCTGCGCGAAATGGAGCAAACCGAACGCACCGGCCAATGCAACCACGGCCGCCCGACCTGGTTCCAGCTTTCGCTTGCTGATCTGGATAAGATGTTCATGCGCGGGAAATGAGGCAGCTGCCCCCGGCCATTTTTCTGATGGGGCCGACCGCCAGCGGCAAGACCGGCGTCGCGGTGGAACTGGCGCAGCGCCTGCCGGTGGAACTCGTCAGCGTGGATTCGGCGCTGGTGTATCGCGACATGGATATCGGTACTGCCAAGCCGGATGCCGCCACCCTCGCCCGAGCACCGCACCACCTCATCGACATCATCGATCCGACCGAAGCCTATTCCGCCGCCGCCTTCCGCCATGACGCGCTGCGCCTGATGGCGGACATCACTGCAAGAGGAAAGATACCGCTGCTGGTGGGCGGTACCATGCTGTACTTCAAGGCGCTACGTGAAGGATTGAGCGCGCTGCCGCAAGCCGACGCTGCCGTGCGCGCCGCGCTCGATGCCGAGATCGCGCAACATGGCATTGCGCATTTGCACAAACAGCTTGCCGTTGTGGATGCAGAAACCGCCGCGCGCCTTTCGCCAAACGACTCGCAACGCATCCAGCGCGCCATGGAAATCTACCGCATTACCGGGCAACCCATGTCCGCGCTGATTCGGAAGCCCCTCTCCAGCGGGCGGGAGAGGGGTGAGGGGGAATTGCCCTGCCGCATTATTTCTATTGCCCTGATTCCGAGCGACCGCGCACAACTCCATGCCCGTATCACCACGCGCTTCAAGGCCATGCTCGAACTTGGCCTGCTGGACGAGTTACGCATGCTGCGCTCAAAATATATGCTGCATCCCGATTTGCCTTCCATGCGCTGCGTCGGCTACCGCCAGGCATGGCAATTCATGGAGGGCGCAATCAATGAGATGCAATTGCGGGAGACCGGCATTGCCGCCACGCGTCAGCTGGCGAAGCGCCAACTCACCTGGCTGCGTTCCATGCCGGAGAATATCGAGCTGGATTGTCTCGCGCCAGACCTGGTGCAGGCGGTGCTCGATACGCTCGCGGGGAATATTTAGCGCCTGTTGTTCAATAAGTTGGTGTGTTAGCATTCGCTAATACACAGATTTTTGCCTGGCGATTCGGCATGCTTGCCACCAGATTCGCTCATTTCAACCCACATCAAGGAGACACACCATGACTGCCATCAATTTCAAACGCGAGATTTCCGACACCCTGGACCATGCCATCGAACGCATCACCAAGGCGCTGGGGGCCGAGGGTTTCGGCATGCTGACGCGCATCGACATGCACAGCAAGATCAAGGAAAAAATCGGCAAGGAGATCATCCCCACGGTGATTCTTGGCGCCTGCAATCCGATGCTGGCATACGAGGCCTACACCGGGAACAGCGATGTGGCGAGTTTGCTGCCATGCAACGCGGTGGTTCGCGAAGTCGCACCCGGGAAAATTTCGCTGGAACTCGTCAAGCCGACCGCGATGATGCAGATTCTTGGTGATGCCCGGCTCGCCGAGTTGGCGCGCGAGGCCGATGCGAAGGTCGAGCGGGCGCTGGCCAGCGCATAGACGGCTGACGGCGCTGTGCATTGTGCGGCATAATGCGCGCCATGTTTTTTATCGCACGCTAACGTTCAATTCATGAAAATTGCCATTGCCGGTACCGGTTACGTAGGCCTCTCCAACGCCGTCCTGCTTGCCCAGCACAATGAAGTGGTTGCCATCGACATCGTTCCTGAAAAGGTCGAAATGCTTAACCGCAAGCAGCCGCCCATCGAAGACGCCGAGATCGAGGATTACCTGCAGCATAAGGCGCTCAACTTCAGAGCCACGCTGGACAAGCGCGAAGCCTATGCCGGGGCTGACTATGTCATCATCGCCACACCGACAGACTATGACCCGGGAACCAATTACTTCAATACCGGTTCGATCGAGTCGGTCATTCAGGATGTCCTGAGCATCAATCCGCAGGCCGTGATGGTCATCAAATCCACCGTTCCGGTGGGTTACACCGTAAAAGCCCGCGCCCGGTTCAATTGCGACAACCTGATATTTTCACCGGAGTTTTTGCGTGAAGGTCGTGCGTTATACGACAACCTGCATCCCTCGCGCATCGTTGTCGGCGAACGCTCCAGGCGTGCCGAAATCTTTGCCGATCTGCTCAGGCAAGGCGCGATCAGGCAGGACATCCCCACCCTGTTCACCGACCCGACCGAGGCCGAGGCAATCAAGCTGTTCGCCAACACCTACCTCGCCATGCGCGTGGCCTATTTCAACGAGCTTGACACCTATGCGGCTACCCACGAGCTCGATACGAGACAGATCATCCGGGGAGTAAGCCTCGACCCGCGCGTCGGTGACCAATACAACAACCCTTCATTCGGGTACGGTGGCTATTGTCTGCCGAAGGACACGAAGCAGCTGCTTGCCAACTATCAGGACGTCCCGCAAAACCTGATCCATGCGATCGTCGAGGCCAACACCACACGCAAAGATTTCATTGCAGAAAGTATCATGAAGCGCAACCCCGGAGTGGTCGGCATCCACCGCCTGGTCATGAAGAGCGGCTCGGACAACTTCCGTTCTTCCAGCATCCAGGGCATCATGAAACGCATCAAGGCCAAGGGTATCGAGGTTATTGTCTATGAGCCCGTGCTCAAGGAAGCGGAATTTTTCCACTCCAGAGTGGTGAATGACCTGGCTCAATTCAAGAAAGAGTCCGACATCATCGTTGCCAACCGCATTACCGACGACATCCGGGACGTGGCCGACAAGGTTTACAGTCGCGATTTGTTTGGCAAGGACTAGGGGAGCACTGATCAGGAAGCGGTGTTCGCATCCAGTCGGCCGATAAAGCCCTCCAGATCCTGCGGCAATGGTGCTGTCAGTTGCAGCGGTTCACCCGTCAGCGGATGCGCAAAGGCAATGCTGTGCGCATGCAGGAACATGCGCTTCAGTCCCTGTTTCATCAACACCTTGTTGCGCGCAAAGTCACCGTATTTGTCATCGCCCGCTATCGGAAAGCCGAGATGGGCGAGATGCACACGGATCTGGTGGGTGCGCCCGGTCTTGAGTTGCGCTTCGAGCAGGCTGAATTCCGGCCAGCTTTTTTGCAGGGTAAAAATGGTATGTGATGCCTGGCCGTCATCCCTGACCATCACGCGTTTCTCGCCCTGCGGCGTATTAAACTTATGCAGCGGCAGCTTGACGTGCTGGCGGGTGTTTTTCCATTGCCCCAGTACCAGCGCAAAATAGCGCTTGTCGCTGCTGCCCTCGCGCATGATTTCGTGCATCGCGGTGAGCGCGGAACGCTTCTTTGCCAGCAGCAGCACGCCGGAAGTTTCGCGATCGAGACGGTGCACCAGTTCGAGGAATTTGGCCTGCGGGCGGGCGCGGCGCAGTTGCTCGATGACCCCGAAACTCACCCCGCTGCCGCCGTGGACCGCCGTGCCGGCAGGCTTGTTCACCGCCAGTAGCGCATCATCTTCATACAAGACGGGGAACTCGACTGCGGGAACAAACGTGGTCTCGGGCTTTTCCGCCACGCGGATCGGTGGAATGCGCAACAAGTCGCCCAGTTGCAGGCGATAGGTCTGGCTCACGCGTTTCTTGTTTACCCGCACTTCCCCGGCACGCAGGATGCGATAAATATGGCTTTTGGGTACGCCCTTGAGTTGGCGAAACAGGAAGTTGTCGATACGCTGATCTGCACCATTTTCACCCACTTCCAAAAAGGTTACAGATTCTTTGCGTAAATCATTCATTTTGCTTATACTTCGCCACTCGCGCGTTTTGGAATTGGGTAAGTTCGGGATGAATCCTCCCGTAAAAGCGACGGCGCAATGTATCGCCGTCCCCCTGAAGAACCAGCCGCAGCCCGGTTAATATCGCTCACCGGAACCAGCAGCGATAGTAATTGATTTACGCGCTCAAAGCACCTGATGAATTTCCCGTGTCGCGCCGATGCTGCGACACCCAGAATATTTTTTTAAGACTGATTACTGACAGAGAACGAATTTGACCAACCGATTGCACAATACAGAACAGTTTGCACGATTGCTCATCTCTCCCGCCTGACCGCGGGTAGTCTGGTCTTGCCCGTGTCAGAGCGCGGGAGACAATAAAATGAAACGCATGTTATTCAATGCGACACAGCCGGAAGAACTCCGTGTCGCCATTGTTGACGGTCAGAAACTCATCGACCTCGACATTGAAACCGCCGGTAAAGAGCAACGCAAGAGCAACATCTATCAGGCACTCATTACGCGCATCGAGCCCAGTCTCGAGGCCTGCTTCGTCGAATACGGCGGCAATCGTCACGGTTTTCTCCCCTTCAAGGAAGTGGCTCCTCAGTATTACCAGCCCGGTTGCGGCAACCGTCCCAGCATCAAGGAAGCGTTGCGTGAAGGCCAGGAACTGCTGGTGCAGGTGGAAAAGGACGAGCGCGGCAACAAGGGTGCTGCGCTGACGACCTACATCAGCCTCGCCGGCCGCTACATCGTACTGATGCCGAACAACCCGAGCGGCGGTGGTGTATCACGCCGTATCGAGGGCGAGGAACGCGAGGAGCTGCGTGAAGTGCTGTCGCACGTCGAAGTGCCGAAAGGCATGAGCATCATCGCCCGCACCGCCGGCATCGGCCGCAACGAGCAAGAACTGCAGTGGGACCTGGACTACCTCAAGCAATTGTGGGACGCCATCGAGGGTGCCGCCAAGTCGGAAAAAGCCCCGTCGCTGATCTACCTGGAAAGCAGTCTGGTGGTGCGTGCCATTCGTGACTACTTCAACCCCGAGATCGGTGAAATCCTGATCGACACCGAAGAGATATACCAGCAGGCACTGGCGTTCATGGGCACGGTGATGCCGGATAACGTGGACCGCATCAAGCGTTATGTGGACGATGTGCCGCTGTTCTCCCGCTTCCAGATCGAGCACCAGATCGAATCCGCTCATGCGCGCGAAATACGTCTGCCTTCCGGCGGCGCCATCGTGATCGATCATACCGAGGCGCTGACCGCCATCGATATCAACTCGGCGCGTGCTACCAAGGGCGCGGATATCGAGACTACCGCGTTCAATACCAACCTCGAAGCAGCTGAAGAAATTGCCCGCCAGTTGCGTCTGCGTGACCTGGGTGGCCTGATTGTCATCGACTTTATCGACATGGAGAGCGCAAAAAATCAGCGCGATGTGGAAAATCGATTGCGTGACTCGCTGCGCTACGACCGCGCACGCGTGCAGACCGCAAAGATCTCCCGCTTCGGTCTGCTGGAACTGTCGCGCCAGCGTTTGCAGCCCAGCCTGGGCGAGAGCAACTATATTGCCTGTCCGCGCTGCAGTGGTATCGGTCACATTCGCGGCACGGAATCCTCCGCCCTGCACATCCTGCGCATCATCCAGGAGGAGGCAATGAAAGAGAGTAGTGTCGCCATTCACGTGCAAGTGCCGGTGG
>JBFKMJ010000083.1:0-6006 GCA_041629915.1 Gallionella sp. | reverse complement strand
TGGGATTATCCGGAGCCGGTTGAATCGATTCCCATTCATTGATTATTTTCCAGGCTTCGGCGTAGTCTTCGTCAGAAACGAGTACACGCACAAAACCCATCGCCTGAAGCTCGCCCACCCCACCTTGCAAATATTCCCCTTCGATGCGCCCGGGAATGCCATGTTGTTCAAGAAGATTCAGGATCATGTGAGCATCCAGCCCGGTGGACGCCTCGAATACGCTTTTCATGAATAGCTGCCGCCTGGCTCGGTGGCATGCGCGCACTGGCAGAAGTGGAGGAGGGCCGCCGGAGCCTGTGTTGCCGAAGCCGGGGAATGCATCATCATACGAGAATCATGTACAGCGCGGAGACCAGAGAAATTGCGGACATGATGATTGCCAGGATGCAGAGGACCATGATCCGCTGATGTCTGCTTTCCGCGAGTGACGCTTCCTTCTCCAGGGCCTCCACCGTATTCTGCATTTGCATTGCCAGCGCTTTGATGTGGGCGTCGTTCCCGGATGCTGCCACCTGAAGTTCGGTTATCTGCTGCTGTAATATCGCCTGACTGGAGGCTGCATCGGCACTCTTTTTGGTAAATACGGGGGCAGCCGCTGAAACGATGGTGCCGACATACGGCAGAACGGATTTGAGCGCGGGGATGAACCAGGCAGGCATGATCGACTCCTGAGGGTTATGAGGCAGACCTTGCGGTCAGCACGGGTAAGATTGATGATGCATGCGTATTCATGGTGAATGCAGGATTCATTCAGGACCTCGCAAATATGCTTTCGGTGCTATGCAGGGTTGTACTGGAGTACGCAGTTTACTTGTTTCACCGGGTGCAGACAGAATAATACGCACTTCTTGCACTGCTTGAATGACCCGTATATAACATGAATCAATGAAGGATTCTTTTGCGCGAGGTGGATTGGATGGAACGTCTAAGAGCGCTGTTAAAAGAAATTGATGGGCTGGGATACAAGGCCTATAAGAACCTGACGGGGAGTTATCAGTTTGATGGTTACCGTCTCACCATCGATCATGTGCAGGGCGACCCCTTTGCGCAGCCTTCGCGGATCAGTATCTATGTTTCATTATCAAAAGCTTCTCTTCCTGCGGAATTCTGTTTAAGCGGGATCAGAAAGACAGCCGCGGAAGATTTTCTGGCCAGAGGGGTTGCACGGGCGATTCAGGCAAGTGTTAAGGGGCAACGGGGAATCGGAAAGAGTGGAGAGGTGCGGATTGAAACGAGCGGTCAGCAGATACTGGTCAGGAATTCGCTGCTGATAGACAGTGAAGGTGTTGAGGCAAGGCTGACGGTAGGCCTGCCAGCGGCGGGGCGCACCATCCTTGCGAGGGATGCGGAAGAGATATTCTTCAGGGAGCTTCCCGAGGTTGTGGCACAGGGCCTTTATTTTGAGAACCTGGATAAAGGCAAATTCCGGAGTCATGTCGAGTCGGCTGAGGATCAGGAATTCCTGCGCGGGCTGCTCCTTCAAAATAATCTTGTTGCCTTTGTGGCTGACCACTCCCTGTTGCCAAGACAAAGCGGGATCGATGATCGCCCCCTTGAAGAAAATGTGGTTCCCTTTCTGGCGCCGGAATCACTGGCCTGTACGCTGACCTTGCCGAATCGGGGCAGGGTACGCGGAATGGGCATTCCACGGGGAGTCACCCTGATTGTCGGCGGCGGCTTTCACGGCAAATCAACACTTCTGCATGCGCTGGAAAGAGGCATCTACAATCATATTCCCGGCGATGGCAGGGAGCTGGTGGCAACCGATCCCACGGCCGTCAAGATCCGTGCAGAAGACAATCGGGCCGTTTCGGATATTGATATCAGCCCCTTTATTGATCGGCTGCCATTTGCGAGAAACACGACCCGCTTTTCCACGGAAAATGCCAGCGGCAGCACCTCGCAGGCGGCGAACATCATCGAAGCACTGGAGGCTCATGCTGCGCTGCTGCTGATCGATGAAGATACCTCGGCCACGAATTTCATGATTCGCGATGAGCGAATGCAGAAACTGGTTGCCAATGACAAGGAGCCGATTACCCCCCTTCTGCATCGCGTGCGTGCGATGCACCGCGACCTCGGCGTATCCACGGTGATAGTCATGGGCGGCTCCGGGGACTATTTCGAGGTGAGTGATACGGTCATCATGATGGATGCGTACCAACCGAAGGATGTCACCCTCAAGGCCCACGCGCTTGTCGACCGGCCCAGGCTCAAGGAGAGCCAGAGTGATTTGTCCGATGTTGTCAAAAATTCAGAAAGGCGACCAGACCCGGTCAGGCTGAATCCCGGGCGAGGAAATAAAGAAGTCAGCATCGAGGCTAGAGGCGTTGATACCCTGCTTTATGGTCAGCATGAGATTGATATGAGCAAAGTGGAGCAGCTGATCGACATCGGCCAGACAAGAGCAATCGGTCTCATCATCCACTACTATGCGAAAAATCATCTTGACAAGGCGAAGAGCCTTGCCGAAGGCCTGATGCGGGCTCTGGGCGAAGTGGAAGAGCAAGGACTCGATATACTATCCCCCTGGAAAACCGGGACACTTGCCCGACCCCGGCTGCATGAGGTGGCGGCGGCGATTAATCGTATGCGTGCAAAAGGGTAATCGCCGAAAAACGACGATCAATATGTGGATACAAAAAGAGATATGCCTTAAGCCCAGGGCCCGTGGTTTTCACCTGATTACCGCGGAACTGATTGGCAAGCTTCCCGAACTGCGCAATTTCAGGATTGGCATGATGAATGTCTTTCTCATGCATACCTCTGCATCGCTTACCATCAACGAGAATGCCGATCCAACCGTGCGACAGGATTTTGAGCGCTATTTCAGTCGCGCTATACCTGAAGGCGATCCCTGTTACCTGCATCAGGATGAGGGTCCTGACGATCTTCCCGCGCACCTCAAGTCCAGCCTGCTCGGCAACAGTCTCAACATTCCGATTGCCAACGGGCAGCCAAGGCTGGGAACCTGGCAGGGAATCTATCTGTGCGAACACCGGAATTACGGCGGCAATCGGCGCATTGTCGTGACCATGCAGGGCGACGAGTAGGTGTTGTTTGTGATTTACATCGATAAGCTGAGAATTCGGCTCTGTTCTTCTTCGATTAACAATGCCACTGGTTAGAAATTGTCGCCCTGATGCCCATCCGCCTGATGCAGTTGAAACAGGTGCGAATGATCATTCCGCAAGTTAACGGTGCGCCACCTCATCAATGTTCGCTTCGATCATGCCGTTTCGGTCTTATCCTTTCTCGACTTGCGGCGACCATCAAGCCACCATGCCAGCAACGGAAGCATCAATATCCCACCCGGCATAATGAGCGGAACCAGATAGGGGCTCAGGTTGGACAGGGCGCGCAAGTTTCGTTGCAATATCTCGCGTTCCTCTTTGGTCCATTTGCCCCCGTTTCGGCGTTTCATCAGAATGGCGATCAAACCGTGTACCTGTGAAATCTCGTTACGGATATACAACCGCTGGGTGTCATGAACCGAGCGTAAGTTTGCCCATCCTTTTTGCAGTCGCAATAGGTTTTGTTTGTTGCGTGGATGCGTCATTTGTCTGAATGAGATTGGTATTGACTCTGAAGCTTACTCGAACCCCATGTCATCGGGTGAGTTCGACACATGCTAACAGATATTGTGCTGCGGCACGACGAACCCGTTGTTCGGTGACGTTCCATACAGGGAAAATGGCGTCGGTGCCGATTGATTCAGACAGGCCGGCAGCCATTGCAAAACCGAAAATTCTCTATAAACTGCCGCTCCAGATCGTCCATTCCAACCTGATGTGAATATCCGGCCAGCTTGCAATTTCGAAGCATCCAGTTCCAGTGAGCTGGCCATGACGCATTCGCATCACACGCCACCCGAATCCCTGCTGCATTGCTTCTCCGTCGGCGCGATCTGGCACTGCCGCACAACCACCTCCGAATTACCCTTCACCTAGTTACTCCCTGCCTGCTTCAGGCCGGGCCAGCACGCAGCAAATGTTCCTGAGCGGAACAGGCGTCTTCGTCTGGCGTGCCTCTCCCGGATGTTCCCAGGATTATTTGGAGTAGCAATAAATGAAAGATACACAGATTGCCATGCCCACCGAGGATGGCCGTATCTATTACGACATGGCAGGGGTGAATAACCCTTGCACCGGTTGCAGTATCTGTTGCCGCCATTTTCGCGTTTCTTTCTATTGCGGCGAACTGGATACCCAGCCCGGTGGCCATGTGCCCGCGGACATGACGGTAAAAATATCGCCGTTTCGCGCATGCATGAAGGGCACTGAGTCAGGCTTGGGGCGTTGCATAGCGTTGCAGAATGACGGTCTGTGCGGTATCTATGCGCAACGCCCATCGGTTTGCCGCGAATTCCCGGTATTCATGGAAGACGGATCGATGAACCCGGACTGCCTGCGTTTGCGCGCCCTGCACGGCATTGACGCAATGGCTCCGGGCATGGGAATGGCAGAAGGGGCGATGTGAGAGCTGAAAAATAAAGTTCAAAGAGTGGTGCAGGACCGAGACTTGATCCGGGCCGGTGATGTAACAATGCTCAGATAAGGTCGTTGCGGTTTTCGGGCAAACAAAAAGCCCGGCACTTTCGCGCCGGGCTTTTTTAAAACTGCATGTTCAGGAGCCGATCAGGAAGCCTGAATGTTGGATGCCTGGTTGCCCTTTGGTCCTTGCGTCACTTCAAAGGTAACTTTCTGGCCTTCTTTGAGTGATTTGAAACCACCCATATTTATCGCGGAAAAGTGCGCGAACAAGTCTTCTCCGCCATCATCCGGAGTAACAAAACCAAAACCCTTTGCGTCGTTGAACCATTTAACTGTACCTGTTGCCATGTGTTTACTTCCTTATTAAAAATAGCGGGAAAAACTCCCGCAAAACGGTTTGAATCGAAGATTGCACATGGAAAGCCAGTATCGCAAATGCTTTGAATCAAACTCCAATGTACCTTTTACGCCTGTGTGGCTGGTATGGTCAAGCGATTAATTATTGCAGTACGTCAATCCCCCTTGCGTCCTTGCCCTCGTTAATCCCCGTTTTGGTGTGGCTGGTCAACCGTTAATTGCCACGAAAATAATGGCGACTGATGGTGGGCCCAGCCAAACAGGCTGTTTTCAAATAGCCAAACTTGCCCATTCCAAAGTATCCTTCCGGTAGTTGTATAGTGGGCATGAAGGCAACAGCCGCCTTTATTTTGCACAACGGGGCCTTCACCATGAAACCTGAACCGCTCACCAGATATCTGCTCGCTGCAGCATTTGTATGCTGCCAGTTCAACACGCAGGCTGGCACGTTGCCACCGGCTGCCGCCGAGAACGGCATGGTGGTCACGGCCCAGCACCTTGCGACGCATGTCGGTGTCGATGTGCTGAAAAACGGCGGCAATGCGGTTGATGCAGCCGTCGCGGTGGGTTACGCGCTGGCCGTGGTTTACCCGTCAGCGGGCAATCTCGGCGGGGGTGGCTTCATGACGATACAACTGGTCGATGGCCGCAGGACATTCCTTGATTTCCGCGAGAAGGCTCCTCTGGCTGCGACCGCAAACATGTATCTGGATGCCGACGGCAATGTGGTGCAGGGCGCGAGCACCCATGGTCACCTCGCGGTCGGCGTGCCGGGCACGGTGTCGGGCATGGAGATGGCGCGTGCCAGATACGGCACGATGCAGCGTTCCACGCTTCTTGCTCCGGCAATCAGATACGCACAGGATGGCTTCGTACTCGAACAGGGCGACATTGACATATTGATGAGCGCGACCGATGCCTTTCGGAAAGACCCGGCTTCGGCCGATATCTTTTTGAACAAGGGCGAGCCATTCCGGGTCGGCCAGAGATTGGTGCAGAAAGACCTCGCGCTGACGCTGAAACTCATCAGCGAAAAAGGCGAGGATGGCTTCTACAAGGGGCCGGTCGGCAGCGCCATCGTCGCAAGCAGTCGGGCAGGCAAAGGCATCATCACGCAGACCGATCTCGACCAATATCAGACGCGTGAGCTCAAACC
>JBFKMJ010000082.1:0-6006 GCA_041629915.1 Gallionella sp. | reverse complement strand
CTTCCTTTTCGATCAGCACTGCCATATCGAGTGCATCCTGCAAATTAAAAGTTGAAAAATCCAGTTTAATAGCCATTAACTTCTCCCAGGGAAAGAGATGGTTTCGTAATGATAGGAAATTCAATTGCACCCACCAAAAGTATCCGCTTGTTGGGTGATCACAGTCAATCGTTAAATTTCAGAAGACTAACGATGTCAGCATCGAATTACTTTCGCGGCAAACGTACCGCAACAACATTGTCAGTCTCGATTGATTATGATTTTTGGTTTTGAACAGGAGATGCGAAATGCAAAAAATAATGCGATGCTGCCCCCTTTAGAGGTACCCGGCACCGCATGCCGGCGCGATGCATCCAGAAAAGGCTTGCTTCTCAAGGGAAGCAAGCCTTTTTTATTCCAGCCGGGAAGATAAACCTGGGCGCGCTGAAGCGGACGTTCGAACTTCAGAGTTGAATCAGCCTATTGCGAACTTGCCGCAGCAAGCAAGGCCTGACTAATGTCGGCGAGAATGTCTTCGATATGTTCAATGCCGATGGAAAGTCTCACCATGTCTTCGGAAACGCCGGCCTTGACCAATTCCTCGGCACTCAACTGGCGGTGCGTCGTCGATGCAGGATGACAGGCCAGCGACTTGGCATCGCCGATATTGACCAGCCGCAGAATCATCTGCAACGCATCGATGAATTTCGCACCGGCAGCCTGCCCGCCCTTGATACCGAAGGTCAGAATGCCGGATGCCTTGCCCTGGGTGATTTTCTGGCAAACCGCGTGAAATTTGCTGTCCGGCAGTCCCGCATAATTAACCCAGGCAACCTGGGGATGGCTCTTGAGAAACTTTGCTACCGCGAGCGCATTTTCGTTATGGCGCTCCATACGCAAACTAAGCGTTTCCAGCCCTTGCAGCAACAGGAACGCGCTCAATGGCGCCAGGGCAGAACCGGTGTTACGCAATGGCACAACGCGGCAACGGGCAATATACGCAGCCGCGCCCAACGCCTCGGTATAAACCACGCCATGATACGAAGGATCGGGCTCGTTCAGCATTGGAAAGCGCGCCTTGTTGGCCACCCAGTCGAATTTGCCGGAATCGATGATGATGCCGCCGATGGTTGTCCCGTGCCCGCCGATATATTTCGTCAGTGAATGGACCACGATATCCGCGCCATGCTCGAAGGCCTTGCATAAGCAAGGCGTCGCCACCGTGTTATCGACAATCAGCGGCACGCCATGACGATGGGCAATTTCCGCGAGCTTTTCCAAATCAACGACATTGCCCAGCGGGTTGCCGATCGATTCGCAAAAGACGGCACGGGTCTTGTCGTCAATCAGCTTCTCCAACCCGGCATAGTCATCATAGGATGCCATGCGTACCTCAATGCCCTGTTGCGGAAAGGTATGTGCAAACAGATTATAGGTCCCGCCATAAAGCTGGGAAGTGCTGACAATATTGTCCCCGGCACGGGTGATGCACTGTATAGCGTAGGTGATCGCGGCCATGCCGGATGAGACGGCCAATGCCCCGATACCGCCCTCTATCGCCGCCAGCCTTTCCTCCAGTACGGCCGTCGTAGGATTCATGATGCGCGTATAGATGTTGCCCGCTACCGCCAGGTTGAACAGGTCGGCACCGTGTTGCGTGTCGTCAAAAGTATAGGAGGTCGTCTGGTAAATCGGTACGGCGGCGGCTTTGGTGGTGGCTTCAGATTTGTAGCCGTGATGCAACGCAAGCGATTCTAGCTTCATTAAATTTCCCCCCGAAAATAATATTTATCATTTAGCCGCCCCACTCAACCCTCAATAACATGGCATTTAAAGCCAATCTGGAGACATGTATTCGGGGTTGGAAGGGTAGCAATTTCAACTGCACGAGTTGAAGTATCTATGACTGCCGCACGCTGGTCAATGCCAGTTCTTTCGTTGAATATACCGAGAAAGACCGGCCGACTCCTTAACGCGCACGCGGAAAGGCAAGACTCTATTACGCGGGACCCGCACCAGCGGTTCAAGCTAACGGAAAAAACCAAGACGAATACCAAAACCGATAAGGGCTGTGCCAAATAACCAACGCTGGAGTCTTTGTGCGCCAGGATTCTGTTTCACGAAACGACCAAGCCAGGACCCGCCAAGCGAATAAACAACATCGAACATAAGCCCGACGGCCACGAGGACAATGCCCAACAACGCGAACTGAAAAACAATGGCTCCATCTTGCCTGCTAATGAACTGCGGCAAAAGTACGGAACAAAACAGCAGGGCCTTTGGGTTCAGAAGATTGGTTAGCAGCCCTCGCCGGATGGCTTGCCAGACGCTGTGTTGGCGGGCTGTCGGCGGCGGCGCATTCGACGTCGGCAGGTCTGCCGCAGTGTTTGACCGCAATATACCGACCCCCAGCCAGATCAGATACGCTGAACCCGCCAGACGCACCAGATCGAATGTCCAGGGAACGGTATTGAACAGCACCGCCAGTCCCATCGCCGACAGGACGACATGAAAGGAACGCGCCATCGCCAACCCGGCCGCGGTCGAAAGGGCATACAATTTGCCCTGACGCGACCCTGTCTCAAGCAGGAGAATCATGTCCGGTCCGGGCAGCAAATAAACCACGATGAGTGCCATTACGAACAAATGGAGTTCCGACATTAATTGGCTCCGCGCTGATTGTCCGGCGACCCGCTTGTCAATAGTGTGAGTTCGGGCTCCCTACCCGTGACGGACAATGCCCGTTCCTGAAAGTGGTCGGCGAAATGACCGCCCGAAAACAGACCCTCTACCCCACCCACTTCCTCGCATTCTGGAACATCCTCAGCCATGCGCCGTTCTCCTGCCACTCGCGCGGATACCAGGAATTCTGCACGGCGCGGAATACGCGTTCGGGGTGCGGCATCATGATGCTGAAGCGACCGTCCGGTGTGGTCAGTCCGGTAATGCCCTGCGGTGAACCGTTCGGGTTGAGCGGATAGGTTTCCGTTGCGTTGCCGCGATTGTCCACATAGCGCAACGTTACCAGCGGCTGCGCGGCTTTCAGTTTCTTCGCGCTGCCAAAACGAAGTTTCAGTGAAGACTCATGCCCGCTGGCGGGCGTGATGTCGGAACTAAAGTCGGCATAGCCCTCCCCGTGCGCGACGACGATGGGCATGCGGCTGCCCGCCATGCCGTCGAAGAAAATCGACGGCGAGGGCTGCACCTCGACCATCACGAAGCGTGCCTCAAACTGCTCGGACTGATTGCGCGAAAAGTGCGCCCAGTTTTCAGCACCCGGAATGATCTGGTGCAGGTTGCTCATCATCTGGCAGCCATTGCACACGCCCAGCGCGAAGGTGTCATTGCGCTGGAAGAAGGCTGCGAATTCATCGCGCGCCCTGCGATTGAACAGGATGGATTTCGCCCAACCCTCGCCCGCACCGAGCACGTCGCCATAGGAAAAACCACCGCAGGCGGCAAAGCCCTTGAAGTCGGCCAGCTTCACGCGACCGCTGATGATGTCGCTCATGTGCACGTCCACCGCCGCGAAGCCGGCGCGGTCGAACGCCGCTGCCATTTCCACCTGACCGTTCACGCCCTGCTCGCGCAGGATGGCGATGCGGGGACGAGCGCGAGGATTGAGGATCGGGGATCGGGGATCGGGAACAGCGCGAACCGGTGCTGGTGTCTCCTCTGGATCATAAGTCAGCTTCACATGCAGCCCCGGATCGGCAGCATCGAGGATGCGGTCAAACTCCTGTTGCGCGCAGACGGGGTTGTCGCGCAGTTTCTGCAATTGACAGGTCGTCTCGGACCAGATGCGTTGCAGGGTCACACCGCTCTCGCTGAACAGGGTTTCGCCGTTGCGTGTAATCTCGATCATGCCAGTCTGGTTCAGCGTGGCGATCTTCTGCACGCTCTTCAGCCCGGCGTCGCGCGCCAGTTGCTGAATATGCGCCACATCACGGTCGCGCACCTGCACCACTGCGCCGAGTTCCTCGTTGAACAGGGCGCGCAGCGTATCGCCGTGCAGCTCGTCAAGTTTGATGTCGAGACCGATATGCCCGGCGAATGCCATCTCGCACAGCGTGACGAATACACCGCCATCGGAGCGGTCGTGGTAGGCAAGCAGCTTGCTTTTGTCACTCAGGTGCTGCACCAGCTCGAAGAATGACTTGAGCACCTGTGCATCGTCCACGTCCGGCGCGACATCACCGACCTGCTTGTACACCTGTGCCAGCGCCGAACCGCCCATGCGATTCCTGCCCTGCCCCAGATCGATCAGCAGCAGCGTGGTATCCAGATAGGGAGAAAGTTGCGGCGTGCGCGTGCGGCGCGCATCCGGGCACGGCGCGAATGCGGTAACGATCAGCGACAGCGGCGCGGTGACTTCTTTCTTTTCCAGGTGGTTTTGGTTACGACTAACCTGCTGCGCAGGTAAGTCTCCACCGAAACCACTTGGCTCTTCGAGCCAAGTGGTTTTCATGCTCATGGAATCCTTGCCGACCGGGATGCCCAGCCCCAGCTGCGGGCACAGTTCCATGCCGACCGCGCGCACGGTGTCGAACAGCGCGGCGTCCTCGCCATGATGCCCGGCGGCCGCCATCCAGTTTGCCGACAACTTGATGTCGCCGATCTTGTCGATGCGCGCCGCGGCAATGTTGGTGATCGCCTCGCCGACTGCCATGCGCCCCGATGCGGGTGCGTTGACCAGCGCCAGCGGGGTGCGCTCGCCGATGGCGAATGCCTCGGCGCGGTGGGTATTGAAGCCCATCAGCGTGACCGCCACATCCGCCACCGGCACCTGCCACGGACCGACCATCTGGTCGCGCGCGGTCATGCCGCCCACGGTGCGGTCGCCGATGCTGATCAGGAAAGTCTTGTTCGCCACCGACGGCAGGCGCAGCACGCGCTCGACTGCATCGCGCAACTCGATCCTGCCGATATCGCAGGAAGACAGACGCGGCGTTTCACGCGTCACAACGCGCGTCATTTTCGGCGGCTTGCCGAGCAGCACCGACAGCGGCATGTCCACCGGGTCGTTGCCGAATTCGCCGTCATGCACGGTGACCCGGTCTTCATCGATTGCGCTACCCACCACGGCGAACGGGCAACGCTCGCGCTCACACAACGCGCGGAATTCATCCAGGCGTTCCGGCGCAATCGCCAGCACGTAGCGTTCCTGCGATTCGTTGCACCAGATCTGCTTCGGCGACATGCCGGTCTCGTCCAGCGGAATCTTGCGCAACTCGAAGCGCGCACCCTTGCCGCCGCCATGCACCAGTTCCGGCAGCGCGTTTGACATGCCACCCGCGCCGACATCGTGGATCGACAGGATCGGGTTGTTTTCGCCCATCTGCCAGCAGCGGTCGATCACTTCCTGCGCGCGGCGCTGCATCTCCGGATTGCCGCGCTGCACCGAATCGAAATCGAGATTCTCGGCGTTCGCGCCGGTGTCCATGCTCGAAGCCGCGCCGCCACCGAGCCCGATCAGCATGCCGGGGCCGCCGAGATGAATCACCAGCGCGCCGCTCGGCAGGTCGTGCTTGTGCGTATGGATTGCCGCAATATTGCCCACCCCGCCCGCCAGCATGATGGGCTTGTGGTAACCGCGCATCTCGCCGCTGACCTGCTCCTCGAAGGTGCGGAAATAGCCGGTCAGATTCGGGCGGCCGAATTCGTTGTTGAATGCCGCGGCACCGATCGGGCCGTCCAGCATGATCTGCAGCGCGGAGACGATGCGGGAGGGCTTGCCGTAAATCGCTCCCTCTCCCGCAGGCGGGAGAGGGTTGGGGTGAGGGTCTGGATTCGGAGAATAGTGCTCCCACGGCTGCACGAATCCGGGAATATTCAGATTCGACACCGAAAACCCGGTCAGCCCGGCCTTGGGCTTGGAGCCGCTGCCGGTCGCACCCTCGTCGCGAATCTCGCCGCCGCTGCCGGTGGCCGCACCGGCAAACGGCGCAATCGCCGTCGGATGGTTGTGCGTCTCGACCTTCATCAGCGTGTGCGTCAACTCGTCGCTGAACGCATAGTCGCCGTCGG
>JBFKMJ010000081.1:0-6013 GCA_041629915.1 Gallionella sp. | reverse complement strand
CTTCTTCGTAAAGATGCAGCAACAGCGTGCCGACCGGATTGGCGGAGCGGCTGCAATAATCAAGAAGCTCATCGAAGTTTGCGTAGCGCTTTTTCACCACGTCCTGCGAAAAAGCATCGAGCAGATCGTGAAAGGGCTGCAGCGGCAGCGCATGTTGGCGGATTTCTGCGGCGAGGTTGTGGAACAGCGGCGTGAGCGGTGTCTCGCCGGCGCCGATGCGCGCCAGTTCGGCGCGGAACGCGTCGAGCTGCCCGAGCCGTTCCGCATCGGGCAGTTCGCCTTCGTCGGCGATATCGTCCGCCGCACGCGCAAAATGGTAAATCGCGGCCACCGGTTTGCGCAGCCGCCTCGGCATCAGGATAGAGGCAACAGGGAAATTTTCGTAATGGTCAACCGGCATTACAGAAGGTCATTTCTGTGCAGCATGAACACGAACTCATCGCCCGCGCTGACATCCAGCCAGGTAAACGGCAGATCGGGATAGGCGGCCTCCAGCACATCGCGGTTGTGGCCGATCTCGACTATCAGTATCCCGTTTTCGGTGAGATGTTGCGCGGCGTGTTCGAGGATGAGGCGCGTGGCATCCAGTCCGTCATGGCCGCTGCCGAGCGCCAGTTTCGGTTCGTGCAGGTATTCGCCCGGCAATGCGGCGACCGAGGCGGCATCGACATAGGGCGGGTTGCTGATGATCAGGTCATACTGCCGGCCGCCCAGTTTGGCGAACAGGTCGGACTCGATCAGCTGCACGCGATCCTGCAGCTCGTAATCGGCTACATTGCGCTCCGCGACAGACAGTGCGTCCGCCGACAGGTCCGCTGCATCCACGCTGGCACATGGAAAGGCGTGTGCGGCAAGAATGGCAAGGCAGCCGCTGCCGGTGCACAGGTCGAGCACACTGCCGATTTCCTCCGGCGCGACTATCCACGGCGCGAGGCGTTCATGCAACAACTCGGCGATGAACGAACGCGGCACGATGACGCGTTCATCCACATAAAAGCTGAAGTCTCCCAGGAAGGCCTCGTGGGTCAGATAGGCCGCCGGTATGCGCCGCTCGACGCGGCGCCGGATGATGTTCAGCAGTTCACTGCGTTCGCTGTCGGTCAGTTGCGCATCGAGAAAGGGATCAAGCTGATCGGGTGGCAGATGCAGCGTGTGCAGGATCAGATAGGCCGCTTCGTCGTAGGCGCTGCTGCTGCCGTGCCCGAAAAAAAGTTTGGCCTGGTTGAAACGGCTTACCGCGAAGCGCAGCCAGTCGCGCACGGTGTGAAGGTGCTGTATGGATCCGGAAAAGTAATCGTTGGTCTGGGTTTTCATCAGTCGCCGCCGCCGTCCCCGCCACAGCCGCCGTCGCTGCTGGCACAGTCAGAAGAAAAGAATCCGGTGCAGGCGTCGCCCCCGCCCGAATCGCCGCCCGTGCTGCCGTTGTCATACTGTGACCTGCGCCGGTTTGTCCACGCAATGTAAGCGATCCACAGCAGCGCAATGACGAGCAGAAACAGGATGAGCATTTTCATTGCCGCCCCTTTACTCGGTCAGCAGTCCGGCCAGTGTCAGCCGATAGACTTCGGACAATGCGTCGAGGTCGGCCACGCCCACGCATTCGTTGATCTTGTGGATGGTGGCGTTGAGCGGGCCGAGCTCGATCACCTGCGGGCAGATGTCGGCAATGAAACGCCCGTCTGAAGTGCCGCCGCCGGTGCAGAGCCTGGTTTCAAGGCCGGACACTTCGCGCATTGCCGCGCTGACGATCTCGACCAGATTGCCGCGCGGGGTGATATAGGGTTTGCCGGACAGTTCCCAGCGCAGGTCATATTCCAGGCCGTGCCGGTCGAGAATCGCGCACAATTTTTCCTTCAATTCATCCACCGTGCTGGCGGTGGAGAAGCGGAAATTGAACAGGATTTCCACCGTGCCGGGCACCACGTTGGTCGCGCCGGTACCGCCGTGGATATTGGAAATTTGCCATGAGGTCGGCGGAAAATATTCGTTGCCGTTGTCCCATGTCGTGGCGGCCAGTTCGGCCATCGCGGGCGCGGCAAGGTGGATGGGATTTTTCAATAAATGGGGGTAGGCAATATGACCCTGCACGCCCTTGACGGTGAGGGTGCCGGACAGCGAGCCGCGCCGCCCGTTCTTGATGGTGTCGCCGGTTCGGGTCACCGAAGTCGGTTCGCCGACGATGCAGTAATCGATCCGTTCATTGCGTTCCTGCAATGCCTCGACCACGCGTACCGTGCCGTCCACCGCCACGCCCTCTTCATCGGACGTGAGCAGCATCGCGATGGAGCCGTGATGCTCGGGATGATCGGCGACAAATTTTTCAATTGCTGTAACGAAGGCCGCCAGCGAGCCTTTCATGTCCGCCGCGCCACGCCCGTACAGCATGCCGTCGCGCACGGTGGGCGTGAACGGATCGCTGTCCCATTGATCCAGCGGGCCGGTCGGTACCACGTCGGTATGTCCGGCAAAGCATACCAGCGGGCCGGTATCGCCGCGCCGTGCCCATAAATTATCCACCTCGCCGCAACGCATCCTTTCCAGGGTGAAACCGAGCGGCGCGAGACGCGCGCCGATGAGGTCCAGACAGCCGTCATCCAGCGGCGTGAGGGAACGACGGGAAATGAGTTGTTGGGCGAGTTGCAGTGTTTCTGACATGGCGAAGGTTTTATTTGGGCTCGTCGAGGTTGAGTTTGATGCCGCTGAAATCGGATTCCGGTTTCGTGCTCTTGGGCGCGCCCTGGTTCGGGTCGAACACCGGTACTTTCATGGTGCTGGTGCGCTCCGAGAAATCGATCAGGGTAGAAAGGTTGCTGGCCGAATCGGCGTTGCGCATGGCTTCTTCCTTGGTGATCTGCCCGGTCTTGAACAGCTTGTACAACGCCTGTTCGAAGGTTTGCGAACCGGCGGAAACGCTCTTTTCGATGGCATCGCGAATCTTGTCGATTTCATCGTTCTTGATCAGGTCGGCGATCATCGAGGTGTTCAGCAACACTTCCACGGCGGGCGTCTGTTTGCCCTGTACGTTGCGCACCAAACGCTGCGAGATCACCGCACGCAAACACATCGACAGGTCGGACAGTACGCTCTGCCGCGAATCGTAAGGGAAGAAATTCACGATGCGGTTCAGCGCATGGTAGCTGTTGTTGGCATGCAGTGTCGTCAGGCACAGGTGGCCGGTCTGAGCGAAGATCAGCGCGTGCTTGAGGGTTTCGCGGTCGCGCACCTCGCCGATCATCAGCACGTCCGGTGCTTCGCGCATTCCGCTGGACAAGGCATTCTGGTAGTTCAGTGTGTCGGTGCCGATCTCGCGCTGGTTCACGATGGATTTGCCGTGATTGAAAATGTATTCAACCGGATCCTCGATGGTCAGGATGTGGCCGCTCTTGATGGTGTTGCGATGCTCGATCATGGCGGCGAGCGTCGTGGATTTTCCGGAGCCGGTCGCGCCGACCACCAGCACCAGCCCGCGCTTTTCCATGATCAGTTCCTTCAGCACGGAGGGCAGATGCAGGCTCTCGACGTTTTCGACCTTGCCTTTGATATAACGAATCACGACGGCAATATCGCCGCGCTGGCGGAAAATGTTGATGCGGAAGTTGCCGATCCCCTCGGCACGGAACGAGAAGTTCATTTCCATGCTGGATTCAAACTCGGCGATCCTTTTCGGGCTCATCAACTCATAGGCAATGCGCTTGATGACCGCGGCATCCAGAATTTGCGCGTTGACCGGCATCGCGATGCCGTCAATCTTGATGTTGACCGGCGCGCCAACCGAGAAGAACAGGTCGGAAGCCTGTTTGTCGGCGGCGAGCTGCAGTAGCGGGGTGACGATCATCGTAAACTCCTTCTTAAGGATTGAGGAGCGAGGATTGAGGAGCGAGGGGGTGGTTTTCTCTCAATCCCCGATCCTCAATCCTCGATCCTGTATTCAGATTCCTCGCAGCAATTCGTTGATACCCACCTTGCCCAAAGTCTTGGCATCCACTTTTTTCACGATCACCGCGCAGTACAGGCTGTAGCTGCCATCCTTGGAAGGCAGGCTGCCGCTGACCACGACCGATCCGGCCGGCACGCGGCCGTAGCTGATTTCGCCGGTTTCGCGGTCGTAAATCCGGGTGCTCTGGCCGATGAACACGCCCATCGAGATGACGCTGTTGTCTTCCACGATCACGCCTTCGACGACTTCCGAGCGCGCGCCGATGAAACAGTTGTCGCCGATGATGGTGGGGTTGGCCTGCACCGGTTCAAGCACGCCGCCGATGCCCACGCCGCCGGAGAGGTGCACGTTTTTGCCGATCTGCGCGCACGAACCGACTGTTGCCCAGGTGTCCACCATCGTGCCTTCATCCACGTACGCGCCGATGTTGATATAGGACGGCATCAGCACCACGTTTTTGGCGATGAACGCGCCCTTGCGCGCCGCCGCCGGCGGCACCACGCGGAAGCCGCCTTCGCGGAAATCGCGGCTGTTGTAGTCGGCGAATTTCGACGGCACCTTGTCGTAGTAGTTGGTGAAACCGCCTTTCACGAAGGCGTTGTCTTCCATGCGGAACGACAGCAGCACGGCCTTCTTCAGCCATTGATGCGTTACCCATTGCCCGTCGATTTTTTCGGCGACGCGCAGCTTTCCTTCGTCGAGTTGTGTGATGACCGCATCGACCGCTTCCTTGAGCCGCGCATCGGCATTGTGTGGTGTGATCGCGGCGCGACCTTCAAAGGCTTGTTCGATGATTTGCTGCAATTGCTCCATGACGATTTCCTAAAACAAAGTTGGTGGTCGTAAGACGTAAGTTGGCAGTTAAAGCAAAACCCGCGCAGCGGGCAAAATCAACTAACGACTAAAGTTAACGATGCGCTGTGCCGCTTCCACGGTCTCTTCCAGATTTGCGACCAGCGCCAAACGAACAAAATTCTCGCCGGGATTCACTCCCTGCGCCGTGCGTGCCAGATAACTGCCCGGCAGAACGGTCACATTATAGTCGCGATACAGGGCCTGCGCGAAGACGGTGTCGGCAACCGGTGTGCGCATCCAGAGATAAAAGCCTGCATCCGGCAGGCTGACCGGCAGCACGGGTTGCAGCAGCGCGATGGTGCGCGCAAACTTTTCCGCGTACAGGCGGCGATTTTCCGCAACATGTGCCTCATCGTTCCATGCGGCGACGCTGGCAGCCTGGATCGCAGGATTCATCGCACAGCCGTGATAGGTGCGGTACAGCATGAATTTTTCGATGATGGCCGCGTCGCCCGCGACGAAGCCGGAGCGCATTCCCGGCACATTGGAACGTTTCGACAGGCTGGAAAATACCACGACATTTTTGTAATCGCTGCGCCCCAGTTGTTGCGCGGCCTGCAGCGCACCGAGCGGTTTGTCACTCCCTGGATAGATTTCCGAATAGCATTCGTCCGAAGCGATCACGAAGCCGTGGCGGTCGCTCATCTCGAACAGCATCTGCCATTCCCGCAGCGGCATCACATGCCCGGTCGGGTTGCCCGGCGAGCAGACGTAAACTAGTTGCGCGCGTTGCCAGATGGCATCCGGCAGCTGCGCGGGGTTCAGCGCATAATTGTCTTCGGGCAGCATGTTGAGGAAATGGGGTGTCGCGCCGGCCAGCAGCGCCGCGCCCTCGTATATCTGGTAGAACGGATTGGGGCAAACCACGACGGGATCGTTCCTGTTGCGGTCTATCACCGCCTGGGCAAAGGCGAACAGCGCCTCGCGGCTGCCGTTTACCGGCAACACCTGCGTCTTCGCATCGGGCAGTGGAATGTTGTAACGCGCGGCCAGCCAGTTTGCGACAGCATTGCGCAGCGCGTCGCTGCCGGTGGTTGTGGGATAATTCGCCAGCCCATCGAGGTTCGCGACAAGCGCATCCCTGATGAACGGTGGCGTGGCATGCTTCGGTTCGCCGATAGACAGGCTGACCGGACGAAAGTCACTGTTGGGTTGAACCTCGCGAAACAGCGCGGCAAGTTTCTGGAACGGGTAGGGTTGAAGTCGTTGTAAATCCGGGTT
>JBFKMJ010000080.1:0-6043 GCA_041629915.1 Gallionella sp. | reverse complement strand
TGGGGCGGTTTTATATTTGGCGGAGAGGGCGGGATTCGAACCCGCGTTAGGGCATTACCCTAAACACGCTTTCCAGGCGTGCGACTTAAACCGCTCATCCACCTCTCCGGAAGGGCGCGCAGGATAAACCAGAACCGGTTTTACCGCAATCAGAAGTGGTTTCTCCACTCGCGCAAGGCAGTAAATACGCCAAGTTCGTCTGTATCCGCCAAGCCGCGTTGCTGCAGGGTCTGGATGAGTTCGGGCTGGGCACAGCGCAGGAAGGGGTTGGTGGCTTGTTCCAGCGCAATGCTCGAGGGCAGGGTGGGCAGGTTGGCGGCGCGCAGTTGTGCGACCTGTTTGATGCGTTGCTGCACGTCCGGGTTATGCGGTTCGCAGGCCAGCGCGAAGCGCAGGTTGGCGGCGGTGTATTCATGCGCGCTGTACACGCGGGTGTCGCCGGGCAGTTGCGCGAGGCGTTGCAGCGAGTGAAACAGCTGCGCCAGCGTCCCCTCGAAATTCCGGCCGCAGCCTGCGCCGAACAGCGTATCGCCGCAAAACAGAATACCGGGCGCGGCAAAGGCGAGGTGATCGTCCAGGTGGCCGGGGATTTCCATGACATCGAATGCAAGGCCGAAGGCGTCGAGCCTGAGTTGGTCGCCTTCGTGCAGGTCATGGCTCACGAGCGGATTGCCGGGATGTCTGCGTCCGTACACCGGCACGTTGTATACTTCGCGCAACTTCGCGATACCGCCGGTGTGGTCGGCGTGGCGGTGAGTGCACAGGATGGAATCCAGCTGCAGGCCGTGTGCATTCAGAAACGCCAGCACCGGTGCAGCCTCGCCGGGATCTACCACGGCGGCAGACCGGTCGTTGTGGATCGTCCAGATGTAGTTGTCCTGCAGTGCGGGAATGGCGGCAATCTCGAACATGGTGAAAATGGAAAAGTAGGCAATGCCGAATTGTAAGTTAAACGCGAAAAATTTGAGCGAATGGTTTGTCTCCGAGCAGGGCGGCTATGTGCTGGCGCGCGAGCAGGCATATTTTGATCGCACCGTCAGTGACATCTTCGGTTACAACGCGCTGCAGCTGGGCTCGCCGGAACATGATTTCCTGCGCAGCAGCCGGATGCCGCTGCGCTTCAGCGCGGGCAATCAGGCGGGCAACGCAGTGCGCCTTTGCTGCACGGAGTTGTCGTTCGCCAGCGCCAGCATGGATCTGGTGTTGCTGTCGCATGTCCTGGAGTTTGCCGAACACCCGCACCAGATCCTGCGCGAAGTGGAGCGGGTGCTGATGCCGGAGGGCAGCGTCATCATCAGCGGTTTCAATCCGCGCAGTCTCTGGGGAATGCGCCGGGCCCTGGGCTGCAAACAGGGGTATCCGTGGAGCGGCCATTTCATTTCATTGCCGCGTATCAAGGATTGGCTGGCATTGCTCGGCTTTGAAGTGGCCGGCGGACGTTTTGCCGCATATGCGCCGCCGTTTAGCCAAGCCAGATGGCTGGAGCGCTGTGCCTTCATGGAGGCGGCGGGCGACCGCTGGTGGGCGGTGAGCGGCGGGGTGTATTTTCTGCACGCGATCAAGCGGGTGCACGGGATGCGCCTGATCAAGCCACAGTGGAACGATGGGCTGGTGCGCAAGCTGATGCCGGTCGCACCGAAAGTGAACAACAAGATTACGCAGAAAACCGGAACAGAATGAGCGACACTATGGTGGAAATTTTTACCGATGGCGCCTGCAAGGGTAATCCCGGCGTGGGCGGCTGGGGCGTGCTGCTGCGTGTCAAAGGCAAGGAGCGCGAGCTGTTCGGCGGTGAGGTGCACACCACCAACAACCGTATGGAACTGCTGGCGGCAATTTCGGCACTGGAGGCGCTGAAGCGCCATTGTCATGTGCGCTTGCACACCGATTCCAAATATGTGCAGCAGGGAATCACCGAGTGGGTGCATAACTGGAAAAAGCGCGGCTGGAAAACGACGGACAAGAAGCCGGTGAAGAACGAGGACTTGTGGCGCAGACTGGATCAGCTTTCGGCGCAGCACCAGATTGAATGGGTGTGGGTCAAGGGTCACGCCGGGCATGACGGCAATGAACGCGCCGACGAACTGGCGAATCGCGGCGTGGAACTGATACAGGGGGGCGGCAATGCGTAAGGAGGCCAATGGCGGGGTACGCCAGATTGTGGTGGATACCGAGACCACCGGGCTGGATCCGAGACAGGGGCACCGTATCATCGAGCTGGCGGCGCTGGAGCTGGACGGACGCAAGGTGTCGCTGCGCCGCTTTCATCGCTATCTCAATCCCGAGCGCGAGATCGATGCGGGCGCGGCGGCGGTGCACGGGCTGACTTATGAGCGACTGCAGAACGAGGCAAGGTTTGCCGACATCGTTTCCGGCTTTCTGGAATTCATCGAAGGCGCGGAATTGATCATTCACAACGCGCCGTTCGACATGAGCTTCATCAACCGCGAGCTGGAGTTGCTGAAATTGCCGCCGTTGCAGAACGGGGTGGTAGACACGCTCAAGCTGGCGCGCGACATGCATCCGGGCAAGAAAAACAGTCTGGATGCCCTGTGCAGCCGCTATGAGATAGACAACGCGCATCGCACCCTGCACGGCGCATTGCTGGATACCGAATTGCTCGCCGAGGTCTACTTTGCGATGACGCGCGGCCAGGAAAGTCTGCTTGGCGAGGATGTTGCGCCCGGGTTGCGCCAGCCAGCAGTGCTGAGCACCGATGCATCGCGCCCCAAGCTGCGCGTGCTGCAGCCGAGCGCGGAGGAACTGGCCGGGCACGAACAACAGCTTGCCGACATCGACAAGGCGAGCAAAGGCAACTGTTTGTGGATGCAGATGGAAATAACGGCGTGAACGGTCAGGCCATGCGCCGTGCCTTCGTGCTGGCGCTGCTGACGCTGATGGTTTATGCGGCCGTCCGCGTCTATGACATCTGGGACACCCAGCGTGACAGCATCTTCGAGCCGCAGGCACTGCTGCAAACCAGCCCGGCGCGGCTCGGCATCCCGTTCGAGGCGTTGCACATTCCTTCCGGCAGCGGTGCGGAGCGCGGCGAACTGCATGCCTGGTGGATACCCGCAGAAAATCCGGATGCTCCCACTATGCTGTACCTGCACGGCAACTTCCGCAACATCAGCTACAACCTGGAAAACGCGCTGCGCTTTCGCGCGTTGTGTTGCAACCTGCTGCTGGTGGACTATCGCGGCTACGGCAAGAGTACCGGCGGCAAGCCCAGCGAGGCCAAGGTCTACGAGGATGCCGAAGCGGCCTGGCAATATCTGGTCAGTCAGCACGGTGTGAAGCCGCAGCAGCTTTTCATCTACGGCCATTCGCTGGGCGGCGCGGTTGCGATTGATCTGGCGCTGCGCCATCCCGAGTCAGCCGGGTTGATTGCCGAGAGCACCTTTACTTCGATGCAGGCGATGGGCGAGTTGAAATACGCTTATTTGCCAACCAGCCTGCTGTTGAACCAGCGTTTCGAGTCGCTACAGAAGGTTACGCAGCTGAAAGTCCCGGTGCTGTTGATTCACGGAACCTGGGACCGGAAGGTGCCGGTCGGTATGGCAAGGCAACTGTTCGACGCTGCGCCGCAGCCGAAGACGCTGACTTTGATCGAGGGCGGCGAGCACAGCAACAATGCCGCGGTAGGATGGGTCGAATACCGCGATGCGGTGTCGGCCTTTGTTGAACAATATGGAAAAAAATATGAAAACTGACGTAATTATTATTGGTTCGGGTGCGGCAGGCCTGATGTGCGCCCTGCAGGCCGGGCGGCGCGGTCGCTCCGTGGTGCTGCTCGACCATGCCGGAAAGCTGGCCGAGAAGATCCGCATCTCGGGCGGCGGGCATTGCAACTTCACCAATCTCAACACCCGGCCGGAGAATTTCGTTTCCGCCAATCCGGACTTCTGCCGCTCGGCACTGGCGCGCTACACGCCGCAGGATTTCATCGCGCTGCTGCAAAAACACGGCATCGGCTATCACGAGAAAACGCTCGGGCAATTGTTCTGCGATGACGAATCGGATGTCATCATCGCAATGCTGCGCGACGAGTGTGATGCGGCGGGCGTGAGACGTTTCATGAACTGCGAGATTGGCGAGATCGACTATTCCCCTGCACCGGACAACGAATATCCGGACGACAGCACGCCTGATAAATCGCAAAAAAAGAAAATGGGGCACAGGTTTCATGTCAGCACCTCGCGCGGCGAATTCAACGCGTCGTCGCTGGTGATCGCGACTGGCGGCCTGTCCATCCCCAGGTCCGGTGCGACCCCTTTCGGCTATCACATTGCCGGGCAGTTCGGCGTTCCCGTCGTCAAGCTTAAGCCCGGTCTGGTGCCGCTGAGCTTTGCGCCGGACGACTGGAAACCTTATGCGGAGTTGACCGGCGTTTCACTCGACGTGTCGGTGAGCTTCGGCAAGCAGACATTCCGCGAAAACATGCTGGTGACGCACCGCGGCCTGAGCGGTCCGGCGATATTGCAGATCTCATCCTATTGGCAGCACGGCCAGCCGTTGCATATCGACTTGTTGCCGGATTGCGACATGGCGACCCTGCTGGATGAACAGAAGGGCAGCAAAAAACTGCTCAGCAATTATCTGACGCAATGGTTCCCGAAAAGCTTTGCCGATGCGTGGTGCGCACAGTTGCCGGGAATCGAGAACAAGCCGCTCAACCAATACAACGACAGACAGCGCAAGCAGATTGCCGCGCTGCTGCATGACTGGCAGATCACACCAAGCGGCACGCTCGGCTATACCAAGGCCGAAGTCACCTGCGGCGGAATCGACACGCGCGCGCTGTCGTCCAAAACCATGGAATGCATCGACGTGCCCGGCCTGTATTTCATCGGCGAGGTGGTGGACGTGACCGGGCAGCTCGGCGGTTACAACTTCCAGTGGGCGTGGGCTTCCGGCCATGCCGCAGGGCAGGGAGTTTAGCGCTGCGTTAAACTCCGGGCTGCATGAACAGCCAGGTAAACAACATGAATATCCTTGCAGTATTCGACCCCGCACTGTCCTGCTTCGACCCTGTACTCGTCCAGTTTGCCGCTGATCTGAAATGGGTTGAGGAGCGTGGCGTGAAGGTTGCGCGCTACAATTTCGACAGGGAACCGCAGGTCTTCGCTGACAATCCGGTGGTATCCGGGGAATTGAAAGCGGGGAACCGGCTTCCCATCATCATGGTCGGTGACCGGATTGTTTCGACCGGCGCATACCCATCCCGCGAACAACTGGCGCAAGCGCTTGGTCTTGCTGTGGCCCCCGGGGAACTCTCGCCCGCCAAAAAGCTGGCTTGCCCCTGCACCCCCTGGCGCTGAAGGCGCTGCAGGGCAGGCAGTCCAGAGACTGTTCAGGCTGGCATCGCTGCTGACCGGGCAGGTATACTGACCGGGACACCTGAGGCGGGTGAACCCGAATGAAATGCCGGATCGTCCGGTGGAGTTGCGGTAAAACGGGGTGCAGTGCTTCCTGCTGCATTTTACTGAAGCCTGACGCGGAGGGACGAATCATGCCAATCGGAGAAATCTGCAACCGGGAAGTCATCATCGTGGAGCCGGACGCCACGGTTCAGGAGGCCGCCCAGCCGATGCGCCAGCGCCATGTCGGCACGCTGGCGGTGGTCAAAGAGACGTCCGGTAGGCACAAGCCGGTGGTGGATGCGCAGGGCGCGCTGATCGGTTCGGCTTGTTGTCATGCGTCCGGTATTTCATCCTGAGCTGGTAAACGGCTCCACCGGGGATCCGGTGCTGTTCGTCGACTTCCTGTTCGAGCGCCGTGCGCTGTTGTTCGATCTGGGCGACATCCGGGCGCTGCCGCCGCGCAAGCTGATGCGCATCAGCCATGTGTTTGTCAGTCATGCCCATATGGACCATTTCATCGGGTTCGACTGGCTGTTGCGCATCCTGCTCGGGCGTGACAGGGATTTGCATCTGTTCGGTCCGCCTGGCTTTCTGGCGCAGGTGGAGCACAAGCTGTGCGCCTATACCTGGAATCTGGTGCAGAACTATGCAACCAGTTTCACACTGCGCGTCACCGAACT
>JBFKMJ010000079.1:0-6111 GCA_041629915.1 Gallionella sp. | reverse complement strand
GCGTGAAATGCAACTTCATGCCTGCTGCCAGAGGGGCAGTTCCGTTCATCTGACCTTCCATCGCGAAGCCGACGTTCTCAGCCACGCGACCGCCCAGGAACAACGCGAACTCGTCAAAAACTTGCCAATTACCGTCGCCCAGGCTGTTCGGTGCCAAAGGACCAGCGCTGGCGGCGTTGGTTTCGCGGTAACGCCACTTCAAGATGAGAGAAGCATTCAGCGTATCGGGAATCGACAGATGATCGCCTTCCACCTTGCCTTGCGCGCCCATCATGGTGTAGCCGCTTGCCTTGAAGGCTTTACCGAAACTATTGAGAACCGGGAAGTGGCGTGCATGACACGCGCTGCAGGACATACCGGTTTGACGGGCAAATGCCGGAACGGCGGCGGCTTCCGGGGCAAATGCGGTTGCTGCCAACACGCCTGCCAGGGAGAGAACAATTTTCTTCATTGTGTAATTCCTCTTTAACGATTAAAAAGTTGTTTGGTTTTTACGACTCGAAGTGATGGAGATATTCCTCCCGCCACCACTGGAGACGGACTTTATAGAGTGGCGTGCAGGGCTGTCAAAAGTTTGTCGGGAAAGTGTGGCTTTTTTGCAACATAACCTCAAGCCGCCTCATGTTTCGATCCTGTGCTACTATGCCGACCTGTACAGAAATAAGGACATACACCATGGATGCGATCACCTATACCAGCGCCCGTAACAATCTTGCCAAAACCATGGACAAGGTGAATGATAATCACGAACCAGTGATTATCACGCGCCAGAATGGCGCTCCTGCCGTATTGATGTCGCTGGAAGACTTCAACGCATGGGAAGAAACCGCCCACCTGTTACGCAGCCCCGCCAATGCCAAGCGTTTAAGCAATGCTGTTGTGGCCATTGATAGCGGCAAAGCCAGGGAACGGGCTTTGCTCAAATGAAAATCCTTTGGGCGGAAGCGGCGTGGGAAGACTACCTGTGGTGGCACAAAACGAATGATAAAGTTTTTCAGCGCATCAATCGTCTGATCGAGAACATCCAGCAGACGCCCTTTGCCGGACTTGGTAAACCGGAACCTTTAAAGCATGAATTATCTGGTTACTGGTCGCGCCGCATCACCGATGAACATCGGCTGGTTTACAAAATCAATGATGGCTGCGTTGTTATTGCACAGTGCCGCTACCACTACTGAAAGTAGGTGCCGGGCAATTCGTCATCCCCGCGCAGGCGGGGATCATGACGTTTGATTTAACCGTGTTCCTGCCTGCGCAGGAACGACAAAACCATATTAATCAGCGCTTCACTTTTTCGCCTTGCCGGACCGGTCCTTGCGCACCATGGCAATCACTTCATCCAGCACGCGCATGGTGTCCGCCGGTTGCAGGCCGGTGATGAGATACTTGCCGTCCACGACCAGGGTTGGTGTGCCGGTCAGGCCATAGCTGCGGATCATCTGCTTGGCACGCGCCACCTTGCTCTGCATCGTGAACGAGTTGTAGGCCGCCGTGAATTTTGCACGGTCCACGCCGCGCGCCGCGACAAAATCAAATATTTTTGCCTCGTCGCTCAGGTCGATCTTGTCCACGTTCCACGCCTTGAACAGCGCGTCGTGCAACGGGTGCAACTGCTCAAGCAATTCGAGTGCGTAAAAAGTGCGCGCCATCGGCTCCCATGAATCGCGGAAAATGACCGGCACATAAGTCAACTCCACATCCTTGGGCATGGTCTTTTCCCACTTGCTCACGAATGGATGCAGATGGAAGCAGTGCGAACAGCCGTAAAAGAAAAATTCCAGCACTTCGATTTTTTCGGTGCCGGCTGGCTGTGGCGGACTCAGCAACTTGTAATCCTTACCCAATTCAGCCGCCAGCGCGGTGCTGCCAATCAGCAGCGCCGCTGCCATGACCAGGCTTTTCATGAATTTCTTCACTTGATAACTCCTATTGATAATGGTGGGTTACGCTCACTGCGCACGTATTGGAGTCGCATCGACCCCATTTTGTTTCAATGAAGCGCGTATGCGGCTCAACTCCTCCGCATCATTGTATGGCCCCAGACGCACGCGATACCATACGCCCCGGTCCGGGATGTTTGCGATCTGGATGCTGGATTCCAGCCCCAGCATTGCCAGCCGGGCCTTCAGTTTCTCGGCATCATCGGGATGTGAGAAGGAACCGGCCTGCAGGAAATGGGGTTGGCTGGCGATGACGGGTTGGCTGCTTCCTAATGGCCTGCTGCCTCCCAATGGTCTGCTCTCCACCAAGGGCTTGGAAATTATCCGGGTTCTGTCGCCGGACGCACCCGCCTCTGCGCTCTGCTCGTCGGTCAGCACCTTGTAGAACTCGAAGCGCGGCTTTTCACCGCTCACGCCGGAAGCCGGTGCCTCGGCCGATACAGTAGGTGGTGCCGCATCCACCAACGGCTTGGCGGCGGTATGCTCCTTTTCCACAAACGGGCTGGGCGATTTCATGACATACCAGGCCAGTCCGGCCGCCATGCCGGCGCCAATCACCATGCCGATCAGAATGCCGGTCAATAACGAACTGCCGCTCTTGCGCGGCGCAGCGGCTCTGTTGCCCATGTTTCTACTCATTGCTGCTTCCTTTACATTTTCTCCGGCGCACTGACGCCAAGCAGCGCCAAACCATTCTTCAGTACCTGCGCGATGGCGGCGATCAGCGCCAGTCGCGCCAGCCTGACCTGCTCGTCCTCGACCAGAAAGCGCGAGGCATTATAGTAGCTGTGGAAATCGGCGGCAAAATCTTTCAGATAGAAGGCGATCAGGTGCGGCGCAAGGTCTTCCGCCGCAGACTCGACCACCTGCGGGAAGTCAATGAGTTGTTGTAGCAGTACGGTTTCGTAGCCGCTCTCCAGTGCGCTTAATTCGGCATGATGCAGTGCCTGGTGGTCGCCGCCCCACTGCGCCAGCACCGCATGGATGCGGGCATGGGCGTACTGGATGTAATAAACCGGATTATCGTTGCTCTGCGATTTTGCCAGATCGATGTCGAACACCAGTTGCGAATCGGGATGGCGCGCGGCAAGAAAATAGCGCGTGGCATCGCAGCCCACTTCGTCGATCAGGTCGCGCAGCGTGACGTAGCTGCCGGCGCGCTTGGAGATTTTCACCTCTTCGCCGTTTCTTAGCACCGTTACCATCTGGTGCAGAACATAATCCGGCCAGCCTTTCGGGATGCCGGCGTCGAGCGCCTGCAGGCCTGCCCGCACACGCGTGATGGTGCTGTGGTGGTCCGCGCCCTGTTCGTTGATGACGCGTTCGAAGCCGCGCCGCCACTTGTCGAGGTGATAGGCCACATCCGGCACAAAGTAGGTATAGCCGCCGTCGCTCTTGCGCATCACGCGGTCCTTGTCGTCGCCGAAATCCGTGGTGCGCAGCCACAGCGCGTCGTCCTGCTCATAGGTGTGGCCGCTCGCGATGAGCCTGTTGACCGTCTCCTCGACCTTGCCCTCGGTGTAAAGCGCGGACTCCAGCGAGAACACGTCGAACTCCACCCCGAAGGCGCGCAAATCCAGATCCTGTTCGCGGCGCAGACAGGCCACGGCAAAATGGCGGATGGCCTCGGCATCGTCCACGTCACCCTTGCCGGTGATATGCTGATCGTCCGCCTCGATGACTTCCTTTGCCAGGTAGGCGCGCGCCACATCGGCGATGTAGTCGCCGCGATACCCGCCCTCCGGCCACGACGGATCATCGGGCGTGACGCCCTTGCAGCGCAGCTGCACCGAATGTGTCAAATTGTCGATCTGCGCGCCCGCATCGTTGTAGTAGAACTCGCGCGTCACGTTCCAGCCCGCCGCATGCAGCACACGGCACAGGCAATCGCCCACCGCCGCGCCGCGCCCGTGCCCGACATGCAATGGCCCGGTCGGATTGGCGGAGACGAATTCCACCTGTACCTTGCGCCCGGCACCGACATGAATGTGGCCGTAGCCCGCGCCCGCCTGCAGCACGTCATGCACCGCGTTTCGTTTTGCCGCAGTCGTGATGAATACGTTAATGAAGCCGGCGCCGGCGATCTCCACCTTCTCCACCACAGAAGATTCCGGCAATGCCGCAATCAGCGCCTGCGCGATGTTGCGTGGCGGCTGGCGCAATGACTTGGTTAGCTGCATCGCCAGATTGCAGGCGTAATCGCCATGCTGGGCAAGCTTGGGACGCTCGATCAGGATGGCCGCGCCGGCATGCTCCGGCGCAACTTCGCGCAACGCCTGCGCAAATAATTCGGAAAGATGGGATTTAAAATTCACTGCCGCGCACCTTGCTTGATGGCTTCAAAAGAGGCGCGGATTATAGCACCTGGCATGACCGTGCCCGTCAGCAGCAGCGTTTTATGCCCGACCACTTCTGCTGCATCTGATGCGCAAACCAGGCACGGCGCGGCAGCGCAGGCGCGCCCGGGTGAACGGCGGCGCGATGCGCCAGATAGCGCTCATAGCCGTCATCGCCGCTCAGTTCGCGGATCGCGCGCCACAGCTTGCTCAATCGCGCGCCCATGCTTCCTCCAATTGTGTCGGATAATGCGGCGCCTCGGACAGCGGCGGCACAGCCTGACCGCGCAGGTGGCGCAGACAGACGCGCACCATATCGATCACGATCAGCCACAACAACCCGACAAAAAACAGCGCCAGCACCGCATCGAGTTTCAGGTTGAAAATCAGTTGCGGGGCGACGGCGGCCTTGTCCGGCGACAACACACCGGCGGCGAGTTTGTCGGACAGACTGTTGGCGGCGGCAAGAAAGCCGATGCGCGGGTCGCTACTGGTCAGCTTCTGCCATGTCGCCGTGCTGGTGATGATAACCAGCCAGGCCAGCGGCAACACGGTCACCCAGGCGTGCCTGAGCTTCCCGGATTTCACCAGGATGCCGGTCGCCACGCATAGCGCGATGGCCGCAAGAATCTGGTTGGAAATGCCGAACAGCGGCCACAGGATGTTGACGCCGCCGTTCGGATCGATCACGCCGATGTACAGAAAATAGCCCCAGGCTGCGACCACCACCGCACTGCTGAAAAGTACCGAGGGATACCAGGAGGTGCGCCCCAGTGGTTTCCACACGTTACCGAGCAAATCCTGCAGCATGAAGCGGCCGACGCGCGTACCCGCGTCCAGCGTGGTAAGAATAAAGACCGCCTCGAACATGATGGCGAAGTGGTACCACTGCGCGAGCATCCCCTGGCCGAACGCGCTGCCGAAGATGCTGGCCATGCCCACCGCCAGCGATGGCGCGCCGCCGGTGCGTGCGAACAGGGAGGCCTCGCCCATCTGCTGCGCGAGCATATTCATCTGCTCGACGGTGACCGGGAAACCCCATGCGGAAATGGTGGCGACCGCTTCGGCCGCCGTTGTGCCCACCACACCAGCGGGCGAGTTGATGGCGAAATACACCCCGGGGTCGAGCACCGTGGCGGCGATCATCGCCATGATTGCGACAAAGGATTCCAGCACCATGCCGCCGTAGCCGATCATGCGGATGTCGCGCTCATTGGACAGCAACTTGGGGGTGGTGCCGGAGGCGATCAGCGCGTGAAAACCGGAGATCGCGCCACAGGCAATGGTGATGAACACAAAGGGGAACAGCGCACCGCCAAAGATCGGGCCGCTGCCATCGGTAAACTGGGTCAGTGCAGGCATCTTGATCTCGGGGCGCAGCCACACGATCGCCAGCGCCAGCAGGATTACCGTACCGAGTTTCATGAAAGTGGACAGGTAGTCGCGCGGCGCGAGCAGCAGCCATACCGGCATCACGGCGGCAGCAAAGCCGTAGACTATGACGGCAAAGGCCAGCGGCAAACCGGGATGATCGAACAGTTCGCGCAGCCCGGCTTGCTGGTCGATCCAGCCGCCGCCCATTACTGCCAACAACAGCAGTATCACACCGAGTGCCGAGCCCTCGAGCACGCGCCCCGGGCGCAGCTTAAACATATACAAACCGACCAGCATGGCGATAGGAATCGTTGCAGCCACCGTGGAGGTCGCCCACGGGCTGTTTTTCATCGCATTCACCACTACCAGCCCGAGCACCGCAATCAGGATGATCATGATCAGGAACGTGGCAATCAACGCTGCCACGCCGCCAACGCCGCCCAGTTCGTCACGCGCCATCT
>JBFKMJ010000078.1:0-6213 GCA_041629915.1 Gallionella sp. | reverse complement strand
GTACCCGGCCAGCGCCGTGCTGTACACAGCCATCACGACCGCCGTGATGCGCTGAACCAGCCAGTCGCGCAGCCCGTAATGCGCCCCGGTCACGATGCGGTTCACCATAATTTCGCTCCGATCAGAACGGTGAGCAGCAGGCTTGCCGCCAGCACTGCCCAGCTGCTGTTGCGCGCCTGCGCCAGATCGCGCACATAGTGCAGGTCAATTGCCAGGTAGCGCAGTCCGGCGCAGAAATGATGCAGGAAGGCCCACAGCAAGCCGAGCAATATCAGCTTTACCAGCGGATGCGCCAGCATGGCCATGAGTTGTGTGTAAGTTTCGATGGAGCGCAGGCTGTATTGCAGCATCAGCAACAACAGTGGCAGCGCAAAAAACAGCAATAACCCGCTGATGCGGTGGAGAATCGAAACGAACCCGGGAAGCGGCAATTTGATGAGATGCAAGGCGAGGTGTTTGGGATGTTTTTTGTCCATTTTGCCGTTGCGATAAGCTCAAAATAGTGTCAGAGAGTGATATTACACCCGATGCGGGGCGATTTGTTCTCCGGCGCGGCGTATCGTCACGCCGATCCTGATGCGTTTTTTGTTTGAAGCGCGCCAACCTTTCGGATACAATGCGCGTCGTTTTAGGCGCGTAGCTCAGCTGGTTAGAGCACTTGGTCGACATCCAAGGGGTCGTTGGTTCGAGTCCAATCGTGCCTACCAACATTTTGAGTGCGGCAATGCCGCACTTTTTATTTTTGGAACAATATTTAAGATGCCTGTCATTACCTTACCGGATGGTTCGCAGCGCAGTTTTGCGCAACCCGTCACCGTCGCCGATGTTGCGCTCAGCATCGGTGCGGGTCTGGCACGCGCCGCGCTGGCGGGCAGGGTGGACGGCAGGCTGGTGGATACGTCGTATACGATTGCGCAGGATGCGACGCTGGCGATCGTCACTGACAAGGATGCGGACGGCATCGAGATCATCCGCCATTCGACCGCGCACCTGCTGGCCCATGCGGTGAAGGAATTGTTTCCAGATGCGCAGGTGACGATCGGGCCGGTCATCGAAAACGGTTTCTATTACGATTTTTCCTACAAGCGGCCGTTCACGCCGGAAGATCTGGCGGCGATCGAGAAGCGCATGGGCGAAATCGCCAAGCTGGATTTGCCCGTGGCACGCCGCGTGCTGCCGCGCGACGAGGCAGTGGCGTATTTCAAGCATATCGGCGAGCAGTACAAGGCCGAGATCATTGAATCCATCCCGGCGGATCAGGATGTGTCGCTCTACAGCGAAGGCGAGTTCACCGACCTGTGCCGCGGCCCGCATGTGCCCTCCACCGGCAAGCTGAAGATATTCAAGCTGATGAAGCTGGCCGGCGCTTACTGGCGCGGCGATTCGAAGAACGAGATGCTGCAGCGCGTTTACGGCACGGCCTGGGCGAAGAAGGAAGAGCTGGAGGCCTACCTGTTTCAGCTCGAAGAAGCGGAGAAGCGCGATCACCGCAAGCTGGGCAAGCAGCTGGAATTGTTCCACATGCAGGATTCATCGCCCGGCATGGTGTTCTGGCATCCCAAGGGCTGGACGCTGTGGCAGGAAGTCGAGCAATACATGCGCCGCAAATTCCGCGAGCATGATTATCAGGAAGTGCGCACCCCGACCATCATGGATCGCGCCCAGTGGGAGAAATCCGGCCACTGGGAAAATTACCACGAGCACATGTTTACCACCTGCTCGGAAAACCGTGATTACGCGGTGAAGCCGATGAACTGCCCGGGGCATGTGCAGATATTCAATCACGGCCTGCACAGCTACCGCGATTTGCCGCTTCGGCTGGCGGAATTCGGTTCCTGTCACCGTAACGAGACATCCGGTTCGCTGCACGGCCTGATGCGGGTGCGCGGTTTCACCCAGGACGATGCGCATATTTTCTGCACCGAGGATCAGGTGCAACCCGAAGTGTCGCGCTTTATCGTGATGCTGAACGAGGTGTACCGCGATTTCGGCTTCGACGAGGTGCTGGTCATGCTATCCACCCGCCCCGACAAGCGCGTTGGCTCCGATGAAACCTGGGACAAGGCCGAAGCCGGTCTGGCTTCCGCCTTGCAGCAAAATGGTCTGGATTACGAGGTGCTGCCCGGCGAGGGCGCGTTCTACGGCCCCAAGGTTGAATTCACCCTGAAGGACAGCCTCGGCCGCCTGTGGCAGTGCGGCACGGTTCAGCTGGATTTCAATCTGCCGGCGCGGCTGGATGCGGAGTTTGTCGATGAAGATAACAGCCGCAAACCGCCGGTCATGCTGCATCGCGCCATACTTGGCTCGATGGAGCGATTTATCGGCATACTGATCGAGCACCACGCCGGGGCGTTCCCGCTATGGCTGGCACCGGTCCAGGTGGTGTTGATGAACATCTCGCAGGCGCAGGAGCAATATGCGACCGAAGTTGCGCAGGCGTTGCGTGACGCCGGGTTGCGCGTGCAACTGGATTTGCGTAACGAGAAGATAACCTATAAAATACGCGAACATAGCTTGCAGAAATTACCGTATCAGCTGATCATCGGCGATAAGGAAGTGGCTGGAAGGTTGGTGGCCGTGCGTACCCGCAGCGGTGAGGATCTTGGGCAGATGACGCTGGAATCACTGATTCAGCGCCTGCAAGCCGGGGTCAGGGCGGGCAGCACGGCTTAGTATTGTCAAAACGGAGATATTGCAATAGCACAAAATAAATCGCAGCGATTGAATGAGTCGATTACCGCACCACAGGTGCGCCTCATTGGAGTCGAAAAGGAGCCCCTCGGGATTGTGCCCATAGCAGAAGCCTTGCGATTGGCAGGCGAAGCGGAGCTGGATCTGGTGGAAATTTCGCCGTTGGCAGACCCACCAGTGTGCCGCATCATGGATGTCGGCAAGTTCAAGTATGCCGAAAGCAAGAAGCAGCACGAGGCCAAGCTCAAGCAGAAGCAGGTTCATATCAAGGAAATCAAGTTTCGTCCCGGAACGGACGAGGGTGATTACAATATCAAGCTGCGTAACCTGACCAAGTTTCTGGAGGACGGCAACAAGACCAAAGTCACACTGCGTTTCCGCGGTCGTGAAATGGCTCACCAGGAAATCGGTATGCGTCTGATTGAACGTGTCAAGGCGGATCTGGAAGAATGCGGTGTGGTCGAGCAGTTTCCGAAAATGGAAGGCCGGCAAATGGTGATGGTGTTGTCGCCAAAGAAAAAATAAGTTTGAGTCGTTTCGGCGGAAGGGGATGGCCGGAGCGATGAGGTAGCAAATCGTCCCCGATAAAAAGTGGCGTATGGGTCATCAAGTTTCTCCATCGGAGAGCACCTGCCGCCATAAATTAAGGAGCAATCATGCCCAAGATGAAGACCAAGAGCGGAGCGGCCAAGCGTTTCAAGATCCGCGCCGGCGGAAGCGTCAAGCGCTCACAGGCGTTCAAGCGTCATATCCTGACCAAGAAAACCACCAAGAACAAACGTCAGTTGCGCGGTACGACTGAAGTCCACGCAACCAACACAGCATCGGTTCGCGCCATGATGCCTTACGCATAAGGAGTAGATCATGCCAAGAGTAAAACGTGGTGTCGTAGCACGCGCAAGTCACAAGAAGGTTCTTGCACAGGCCAAGGGTTATCGCGGCCGCCGCAAGAATGTCTACCGAGTCGCCAAACAGGCGGTGATGAAGGCGGGCCAGTATTCCTACCGTGACCGTCGCCAGAAAAAGCGTCAGTTCCGCACCCTGTGGATCGCCCGTATCAATGCGGCGGCTCGCGAGCAGGGACTGAGCTACAGCGTATTCATGAACGGGTTGAAGAAGGCAGACATTCAGATCGACCGCAAGGTGCTTTCGGATATCGCCGTATTCGACAAGGCTGCGTTTGCACAATTCGTGGTGCAGGCCAAGGCCAGTCTCGGCGTCTAAGCCGGGCTTCGTTATTGATTAGACTGAGCAACTGAAAAAGGAGGCTTTTTGCCTCCTTTTTTGTTTCTAAATCCCTCCCAGCCTCCCCTTGCACCCGCAAGGAGTACGCGGGAGGTAACCCGCTGCTTCGCAGCGACCTTTCCGCAGTCAGGGGAGGGGAGCAGAAAATGGAAGAGCTTCAACAAATTCTCGAGCAGGCCCTGCAACAGTTCGCCACCATCAGTGACGAAGCTGAACTGGAGCAGGTCAAGGCAAAATATCTGGGCAAGGAGGGCAGCCTCACTGCCCTGCTCAAGGGTCTGGGCAAGCTGTCGGCGGAAGAGCGTCCGGCCGCGGGTGCGCGCATCAACCAGGTCAAGCAGGGCATCGAGGCCGCGCTGCAACAGCGCCGCGATGCGTTGCAGCAAGCCAGGCTGACGCAAAAGCTGGCAGCGGAAGCGCTGGATGTGACTTTGCCCGCGCGCGGTTCCGGCACGGGTGGCCTGCATCCGGTGACGCGCACGCTGGAGCGCATCGAACAGTTGTTCCACTCGCTGGGTTTTGCCACCGCGTCCGGCCCCGAGATCGAAAGCGACTTCTACAATTTCACCGCGCTGAATATTCCCGAGAATCATCCGGCGCGCGCGATGCATGACACCTTTTATATCGACCCGCAGCATGTGTTGCGTACCCACACCTCGCCGGTACAGGTGCGCCACATGGAAGCCCATCCGCCGCCGCTGAAAATCATCTCGCCGGGGCGCGTATATCGTTTCGATTCCGACGCCACGCATTCGCCGATGTTCCATCAGGTTGAAGGCCTGTGGGTCGATGAAGAGGTCAGCTTCGCCAATCTCAAGGGGGTGGTGCAGGACTTCCTGCAACGCTTTTTCGAGCGGGATGATTTGCGGGTGCGCTTCCGGCCCTCGTTCTTTCCATTTACCGAGCCGTCGGCTGAAATGGACATGAGCTGGAACGGTGGCTGGCTGGAAATTGGCGGCTGCGGCATGGTGCATCCCAACGTGCTGAAGCATGTCAACATCGACAGCGAAAAATATCTCGGCTTCGCGTTTGGGCTGGGCGTGGAACGCCTTGCAATGCTGCGCTATGGCGTGAATGATCTGCGCCTGTTTTATGAGAGCGATTTGCGCTTTCTGAAGCAATTTAATTAGAGCCATTGTCCACGAAAAACACGAAAGGCACTAAAAATAACAATGAGTTGCTTTCGTTCGGTGATTCACACATCGTTTTGGATTGCTCGGCAGGGGAATTGTTTTGTTCGTGATTTTCGTGTCTTTCGTGGACAGTGTTTGGTGTTAGAAATTTTTTAAATAACCCGATATGAAATTTTCCGAAAACTGGTTGAGAACCTGGGTCAATCCTGAACTGTCCAGCGAGGCGCTGGGGCACGTGCTGACCATGGCCGGGCTGGAAGTCGAGGCGCTGGAGACTGTCGCGCCTGCATTCAGCAACGTGGTGGTGGGCGAAGTGCTGGAGGTGGTCAAACACCCCGATGCGGATCGTCTGAATGTATGCCGGGTGAACGTCGGCGAGGCGCAGCCGTTGACCATCGTGTGCGGTGCGAGCAACGTTGCGGCGGGGGTGAAAGTGCCGTGCGCGCGCATCGGTGCGGTGTTGCCGGGTGACTTTGCCATCAGGCAGGCCAGGGTGCGCAACGTCGATTCGTTCGGCATGCTGTGCTCCGGAAAAGAACTGGGCCTGGCTGAAGAAAGCGACGGGCTGTGGCTGTTGCCGGAGGATGCACCGGTGGGCACGGCGCTGCGCGTATATCTCGATCTGGATGACAAACGGTTCACGCTCAAGCTCACGCCCAACCGCAGCGACTGTTCCGGCATGGTCGGCATCGCGCGCGAAGTGGCGGCGCTGACCGGCAGTGCGCTCAAGCCGCTGGAAATCCAGGTGCAACCCGTTGCATTTCAAGAACAATTGCCGGTGCAGGTCGCGGATGCGCAGGCCTGCCCGTTGTACTGCGGGCGGCTGGTGCGCGGCGTGAATGCCGCAGCGCCTACGCCGGCGTGGATGCTGCGCCGCCTCGAGCGCAGCGGTTTGCGCGGCATCAGCGCGGTGGTGGACATCACCAACTACGTGATGCTGGAAATGGGCCAGCCGCTGCATGCGTTCGATGCGGCGCAACTGTCCGGCGGCATTACAGTGCGCCGTGCGCGCAACGGTGAGGCGCTGGCGCTGCTCAACGAGCAGGAAGTGACGCTGGACGACGAGGTGCTGGTGATCGCCGACGATGCGCGCGTGCTGGCGTTGGCCGGCATCATCGGCGGGCAGGGCAGCGGTGTGGAGACG
>JBFKMJ010000077.1:0-6223 GCA_041629915.1 Gallionella sp. | reverse complement strand
CCGGGACGATACAGCGCCACCAGCGCGATGATGTCCTCGAAACAATCCGGCCGGGCCTGCTTCAGCATGTCCTTCTTGCCGCGCGATTCCAGCTGGAACACGGCGGTGGTGTTGGCTTTCGTGAGCAGTGCGTAGGTCGCGCGGTCGTCGAGGGGAATGGCGTTGATGTCGAAAGGCGAGGGTTTGGGATCTGGGATTTGGGATTTGTCCGACCCCTCCTCCCCTAATTCCGAAATCCAAAATCCTGAATCCTGTATGTAGCGCACTGCCCAGTCGATGATGGTCAGGGTGCGCAGGCCGAGAAAGTCGAACTTCACCAGCCCGATGGATTCGACGTCGTCCTTGTCGAACTGGCTCACCACGCTGGCCGAGCTGTCGGCACAATACAGCGGGCAGAAATCGGTGAGCTGCCCAGGCGCGATCAATACGCCGCCGGCATGCATGCCGACGTTGCGCGTCAGATCTTCGAGCCGACCGGCCAGCTCCAGCAGTTCCGGCACACCTTCCTCGCGTTCGGCGATGGCGTTGATCTCCGGCTCCGTCTCGCGCGCCTTCTGCAGCGACACCGGCTTGACGCCATCCAGCGGAATCAACTTGGACAGGCTGTCGCACAGTCCGTAGGGAAAATCCATCACGCGCCCGACATCGCGGATCACCGCCTTGGAGGCCATCGTGCCGAAGGTGGCGATCTGCGACACGCACTGCGCGCCGTATTTTTCTTTTACATAGCCGATGACGCGCTCGCGCCCGTCCTGGCAGAAATCCACGTCGAAGTCGGGCATCGACACGCGCTCGGGATTGAGAAAACGTTCGAACAGCAATCCGTAACGCAGCGGGTCAAGATCGGTGATGCCGAGACTGTAGGCCACCAGCGAGCCCGCACCGGAACCGCGCCCCGGGCCGACCGGCACGCCGTTGGGAAATTCCTCGGAGCGAAACGCCTTCGCCCAGCGGATAAAATCCGCGACGATCAGGAAGTAGCCGGGGAAGCCCATCTTGATGATGGTTTCGGTTTCAAAGTTCAGTCGTGCCTGATATTCCGGCTGCTTCGCGGCGCGTTCGGCCTCGTCCGGATAAAGCAGCGCCATGCGCTGCTGCAAACCGATTGCCGCCTGTTCGCGCAGGTAGTCTTCCAGGCTCTGGTTGCCGGGCGTCGGAAAATCCGGCAGGTGCGGCTTGCCCAGCACCAGGGAAAGATTGCAGCGCCGCGCAATCTCCACGCTGTTCTGCAACGCCTCCGGCAGGTCGGCGAACAGCGCCGTCATTTCGGCCTGCGTCTTGAAGTACTGCTGTGCGGTGAATTGCCGGGCGCGGCGCTTGTCGTTCAGCACGTAACCTTCGGAAATGCACACGCGCGCCTCGTGCGCCTTGAAGTCGTCGGCGGCGAGAAACTGCACCGGATGCGTGGCGACGACCGGCAGGCCGAGCTTGGCGGCCAGTTGCGCGGCGGCGTGGATGTAATGCTCTTCGTCGGCAAATCCGGCGCGCTGCACCTCGAGGTAATAGCGGTTGTTGAACAGTCCCGCCCATTCCTGCGCGAACTGTCTGGCCTGTTTCGTATTGCCGGACAGCAGCGCGCAGCCGACATCGCCGAGATGCGCGCCGGACAATGCGATCAGCCCGGTGGTTCCCTCGTGAAACCATTCGCGGCGCAACTCGGCGCGACCGCGATGCTGGTTCTCCAGATAGGCGCGGCTGAGCAGACGGCACAGCAGCAGATAGCCCTCGCATGACTGGCACAGCAGCAGCAGGCGGTGCGGCCGGTCACGATCGGCATCGTTGCTGATGAATACATCGCAGCCGACGACGGGTTTCAAGCCATTGCCGCGCGCGCGCTGATAGAACTTCACCAGCCCGAACACGTTGCTCAAGTCGGTCAATGCCAATGCCGGCATTCCGTCGCTCTGCGCGGCGGCGACCGCCTCGTTCACACGCAGCATGCCATCCGAAATGGAATATTCGCTGTGCAGACGGAGATGAACGAAGGAGGGTTGCGACATGATGAGTATCTGGTGATTCGAGCGGCAATTTTAGCACCGTCGGGTGCGCAGGACAGTTTGAAAAAAATCGTCATCCCTGTTGCGGCCTTTCAATTGCAGGATCGATACCGATTGGACCGGGGTGTGGTGTGAACAGATTTTCTGGTTCGGCCTGGGATGCCAACAATGCCCGTCACGGGTCTGTTAGTATTCAGCGCGCTGTCGCAAGGGGTCGCGGCCGACGCGCGGCTCCGTTAAACAGGAGACTTGATGCAGTGATAAAACAGGACGAAATGAAAATGTTGCTGGCGGAGGGTTTCGGCACGTTCTGCCTGGTCTTTGCCGGGACCGGTGCCATCGTCATCAACGATATATCGGGCGGTTCCATTACTCATGTCGGCATTGCGCTCACCTTTGGTCTGGTGGTTCTGGCCATGATTTATGCCGTCGGCGATACCTCCGGCGCGCACCTCAACCCCGCTGTCACGCTCGGTTTCTTCGCGGCCCGCCGCTTCAGCGGACGGCTCGTCCTGCCCTATATCGTGAGCCAGAGTATCGGCGCGCTCGCGGCCAGTCTGCTGTTGCGCGGGCTTTTTCCGTCACATGCTACGCTGGGGGCAACGCTGCCGGCCGGGTCTGACGCGCAGTCATTTGTACTGGAACTGGTGCTGGCGACCATCCTGATGTTCGTCATTCTGAGAGTGTCCAGCGGCTCAAGAGAGCGCGGCATCACCGCCGGCATCGTGGTCGGCGCCGTTATCGCGCTGGAGGCGCTTTTTGCCGGCCCCATTTCCGGTGCCTCAATGAATCCTGCTAGGTCCCTGGCGCCCGCGCTGGTTTCGGGCCAGTATGCCAGCCTGTGGCTTTACCTCGCGGCACCGATCTCCGGCGCCCTGCTGGGTGTGGGTCTGTGTCGCTGCATGCGGGAAGAGGGGTGTTGCGGGCCCGCCTGCAAGTAACGCCACTTCGCGGCGGCCAGGTTTGTCTTTCCGTGCGACCATAGCGACGATGGAGGATAAGCAATTTATTCATTCCCTGTTTTGATTGTCACAGGGTCTGGGTCACCTTGTGCAGATTGGCGGGGGCATCGGGGTCGAGACCCATGCGTTGGGCCAGTTCCGCGCAGGCGAGTTGGGACAGAAAGGCGAGTACAGCAGTACGGGCCCAGCGCGCGTCAGGGAGTTGTATCGGCAATCCCGCCTCGTGGGTGGCATCGGTGCCGATGGTAAGAAAGGGCACCCCCCGGGCCAGGAGTGTCGAGACTACCGCCTGTTTGCTGGTCATCGGTTCGTCTGCACCTGAAAAAATAACCACGCGGTCGGAAGATTGAAACATGCCTATGGGTCCGTGCAGGCACTCGGCGGTGGAATAGGCAAAGTTCGGCATTCCCAGACTTTCCTGGGCCTTCAGTGCCGCGTCCAGAGCGCCCGCATAAGAGGGTCCGCGAGCGAGCCAGGCTGTGATTCGGGCGCCTTCCAGAAAGGTGGCAAGAGTGGCAGCAGCGTCGCTTTTAAGAATGGATTCCATCGCCAGTGCGGTCTGTTCCGCCGCTTGCGCAAGGGGGTAGCCAGCCAGTGCCGCCGCCGCAAATAGCTGTGCGGTGAAACTCTTGGTGGCAGGAACAGCCTTTTCTTTCCCGCAATTCAGGCGGAATACCGCGTCCGCATGATTCAGCAGGCAAACGTCTTCCTCGCTGGCCCCGGTCACCCCGACGGTCAGCGCCCCCCGGGATTTTAGCCAGTGCATGGATTCGGCAATATCGGTGCTCTGGCCTGAGGCCGAGAAGGCGTAGGCCACCGAGTCACTCCAGTCCGCATCGGGCAGGGTCTGGGTGGTCGTCCAGGGATGAAATTCGACGGGGTGGCGGCCGGTGTGCAGCATGAAGAGGTAAGAGGCGAAGGTGCAGGCATTACCCGAGCTGCCGCGCCCGATCAGCACCACGTTGCGGCGCGAGCCCCGGCGTGTTTCGATGGCCCTTGCCTGTGCCTCCCAGTTGGCGGCTTCCCGGCGGAGCATGGCCGGGGTCTCGAGAGTCTCCCGTTTCATATGGCTTTCAGTCGTCATTTCTTTCCTCATGGGTTGGCTTGAATTTCCCCAGCACCTTCCAGTAGAACTCGCAGGGGATTTTCTTGTGTTGACAGGCCTGCAGGGCCTCCAGCATCCCCTTCTCATCGTGAAACAGGGAGGGAATCTGGGATTGATAATGCGAAATCAGGGAGGCTTTGGCTACCACGTTTACGGGCATAACCATGCGTTCGGCAGAATCCCAGCCCAGACGTTGCAGCGCTTGCCGGGGATCGTCTTCCGTCCCGTTTCCGACCTTGCTGTTTACCACGTAGGGGAAATCCTCGAAAAACAGGAGGGACACGCCTCTTTCTGCCAGGCGAAGGGCCACCTGGGCCACGATGGTGTGATCCACGTGCTGACCGATACCCATGGGGCTCACGAGGAGGACGCGCCCCAGATTGAGGCAGAGCCGTCGCAGCACCAGATAGAGCTCTTCCACGTGGGCGAGATCGTCAACCCGGGGGGATACCCATCTCTCCCGTGCATGGCGGTAAAGAAGCTGATTGTTAAAGGGGCTGCGGCGGTAGATGCCATCCGGAAAACCCAGATGGACGAAATCGGCGTCGACAGAGCGCATCGCGGCAACGTCCTCACGCCGCCGCAATCTGGGGTTCATGTACCCTTTGCGCTGGGGCGTTCGCAGGGTGCCGTCCTTGTTCTTTACTGCGGGAGGGTTGCCACTGTAGATGCTGATCACCAGACAGGATGCCTGGCGCTCCGTCAAAAAGTTGAGCAGTCCCCCGCAACTGAGCGCCGCATCGTCCATATGAGGAGACAGGATGACCACCCGCTCAATCTCATCCCAGGGGAAAGCCGTGGCGAGCGGGATCGTCTTCATGACAGCACCGGAATCAGGGGGCCGTACTGTTGGCGGGCGAGGTTCAGAAGCGCTATGGCTCTGGACATCGTGCCCACCAGCGGGTTGGCTTCCAGGGCGCTGAGAATGGCGGCCTCTTCGCCGGTGCAAGCGGCCTCGGCAGCCAGATGCTGGTAGGTTTCCAATTGCTTCAACAGGTCGCTATGGCCCGTTGGTATTCCCGGCGCCACGATTCGCTTCCAGCCGCTGGCGCTGAGACTGCCACGCGTCTCCACCACTGTAGTGGGAGAAAACAGATCTGTGGCGCCCTGATTCTCCGCGTTAAGTATCAGGGCCGTGCCCTCGTGGCCTTTCAGGGCCTGAATGACGGTCACCGCCAAATCTCCAAACCCCGCTGTTCCCCGGTGGTGCACGAGATGCGGGTGATCCTTGTCTGCTTCCTCACGAAAATGCGCGTAATAGGAAGGCAGCTTCGCCACAATGGCATCGCTGCGCGGCCCCTGTTGCAAGGCCAGATCAACGAATCGCTGCGGGGCCGTGTAATAGGGGAGGTAGGAATTGGGCCAGTAACCGGGCGTTTCACGGGCCATTGCCAGCGACAATTCGAAGCGCAGGCGGTGTTCCTCGTTCACGCCGGATGGCGCGTTGAGGGCAGCGGGAAGCGCCTCCAGCGGCGTTCCACCGAAACTCAGTTCGCTGTACCAGGTAGCGTGATTCAATCCGTTGCAGCGGTAGGAGATGGACTTTTCAGAATAACCCAGTGCCTGTGCCAGAGCATGGAGGTCTTCTTCAGACTGGTCGCATAATCCCAACACCCGTATCCCACCCCGATTCACCAGCGCCTGGGTCACGATGTTGCTGGGATTGGTGTAGTTGAGCAGGAGGGCTTCGGGTGCGGCGGCCGCCATCGCGTCGGCTACCCGAAGGGCCTCCGGTACGGAACGCAGCGCGAAGAAGAAGCCGCCGGGCCCCACGGTTTCCTGGCCTGGAATCCCCAGGGACAAAGGCAGGGTCTCGTCGATACGGCGGGCCTCAAAGCCCCCGGGTCGGGTGCTGTTGAGCACGACGTCCGCACCCTCGAGTGCCGCGGGTAGACTGCCGGCAGTCTCCACCTTGAAGCTCGCACCGGCGCTATTGGCCATGGCCTGACCCAGGCGGCCCACCAGTTCCAGATGCTCGGCGTGAGTATCGTAGAGGCGGATCCGCTCCAGGTTCAGGGCGCTGCCGTGATGGATCAGGGCCTGCAGCAGCCCGGGGGTATAAGCGCTGCCGCCGCCGAGAATTACAAATTCTTTAATCATGCTTTCTTTTCCAGGTTAGCCAGAACAGCGGGGTCCTCTACCAGGCCGCCGGATTGGGT
>JBFKMJ010000076.1:0-6272 GCA_041629915.1 Gallionella sp. | reverse complement strand
AGAATGACGGCCCGTTGAATTATTTCATGTACCCCTATGCCGAGGTTGACGGTAAATCACTCGAATGGCTGGCCGCCCAGACCGACCTGAAATACAGGGTCACGTTCAGGGCACATTGATCAGCCTGGCAGGACACGCTGGCCGCCTTTCCGGGAGGGAAGCAGCATCCTGACTTCCCGGTTACCGGGCGGCGTCCAGCAAACCGCAAAAAGCATACGCAATATCAGGAATTTTTTATTAACGAAGGAAAGAGCACAATGAACAAGAAGCATCCTGTATCAAGCATCGTCGCCCTGTCGGCACTGTTGGTTTCACCGGGCGTTTGGGCAGCCGATACGCTGACCGACGCGCTGACCGGCGGCAAGGCCTCGGCCAACCTGCAATACCGCTACGAAGGCGTCAGTCAGGTTGGCAAGCTGACCGCCAACGCATCCACCGTGCGCCTGCAACTGGGCTATGAAACGGCTACGTTCAACGGATTGGGCGCGATGGTCGAGATCGAGTCACTCAAGGCATTGGGCAACAACTACAACAGCACGGCCAATGGCCAAACCGCATACGCCACTGTGGCGGATCCGGAAGCCACCGAAATCAACCAGGCATACCTGAGCTACTACGGCATTGCCGGTACCACCGTGAAATGGGGACGCCAGCGCATCAAGCTGGATAACGAACGCTTTTTCAGCAATGTATTCTGGCGTCAGAATGAGCAAACATTCGATGCCTTCACGCTGGTCAACAAATCGCTGCCCGACACGACCCTAACGGCGGGCTACATCACCAATGTCAATCGGGTGTTCAGCGACAATGCCATTGCCACCACGGGTGCGGCCGCAGGCAACCACAAGATGGGATCCACCATCCTCAACGCAAACTACAAAGGCTGGAGTTTTGCGGAAGTGGCTGCTTATGCTTACCTGCTGAATTACGACTCCAGCACTGCGTTCACCGCTTTTTCAACAAACACCTACGGCCTTCGCATGAAGGGGAGCGCTCCGATGGGCGGCAACAAACTGCTGTATGCAGCGGAATATGCGTCCCAGTCAGACGGTCATGGCAATACCATCAACTTCAAAACCAACTACACATTGCTGGAAGGCGGTATAGACATTTCCAGCGCCGTCTTCAAGCTTGGCTATGAAGTGCTGGGCACCGACACCGGCGCCACCGGTACTGCCACGATCAAATCCTTCTCGACCCCGCTGGCCTTGCTGCATGGCTTTAATGGCTGGGCCGATATGTTCCTGGCCACCCCCGCACAAGGCCTGAAGGATACTTATGTGTCGGCAGGCACCAGTCTGGCAGGCATCAAGCTGGGTGCGGTCTATCACGATTACCGCGCAGACAAGACCACTGCCACCCTTACCTCCGGCAGCATCGGCAGTGAATGGGGTTTCGTGGCCACAAAGGCATTCGACAAAAACTACCTGATCGGATTCAAGTACGCGGACTATCAGGCCAAGGGTACGCCAGCCACAACCTTTGCCACCAATGTCAACACCCAAAAGACATGGTTGTGGGGTGCGTTCAAATTCTAGGGGATCGCGATTTTCGGATCAGGTTGGAATCTATTTAACAGAGGTGTGATATGAAAAAACTTTTAATTCTTGCAACATTGTTGTCCTCCATGGGTTTTGCTCAGGGCGGTATGGCGGCAGATACGATCAGCGTACTCGGTGACCCCTGCACGGCACCCCTGGCCAAAAAACTGGGTGAAGCCTTTACTAAGAAAACCGGCACAGTGGTGAATGTCGAGACAGCGGCGTGCGCCGCAGGCATTTACAAGGCCAGCAACGGCCTGGTAGACATCGGCGTAAGCACCCATGAAGTTGTACTCGACTACCTTCCGGAAGGCACCGCCAACAACGTTATTGCGAGGGCGCCCACGGTCGTGCTGGTTAACAAGGCAAATCCGGTCAATGATCTTAAGCTGCAACAGCTCAAGGATATTCTTGCCGGCAAGATAAAAAACTGGAAAGAGGTCGGGGGCAACGATTCTGAAATACAGAATGTCCTGCTGCAACCTTGCACCACCACCATTTTCGCCAAGCGGTCGGCCCCGTTCGGCAAGGACATCAACAGATTGACGCAGGCAGGGAACCCGGTAGCTGCAACAAACCAGCTGGTTGCAGCCAATGAGGGCGCCATGGGTCTTCAGATTTACGGTTACGAAACCCCTGATGTCAAGGTGATAACCGTAGATGGCTACCTTCCCGACGAGAAATCGTTCCCTTCCAAGTACCAGTTCTATCAGGACTACAACGTCGTCACAAGGGACGCGGCCGGCAGCAACATAAAGGCCTTTGTTGATTTTGCCCTGAGTCCGGAGGGGCAGGAGATCGTGGCGTCACTGAAACACATCAAGGCGAAGAAATAGCGCAAACCCGACTTCCAGCGAGGCTAAGCATGGCGCGATCGGCATGAACACCCGTCGCAAATAACAGCCATGCAGAGCCTTGCTGTTCCTTACCTTCCTGTGGGTGTCTTCGGACACCCTTTTTTTGTTCCACCGGATGAACTATGTCATGATGCCGTGAGGCAGTGCGATAATACGCCCCGTGTAATTGCACAGCCATTGCGGCACTACTTTGAGCGCTTCGAACCCACTTTTTGCAAGAAAACACCCAATGAATCCATTACTTGACTTCTCAGGCCTGCCGCGCTTTGCGGATATCAAACCCGAACATGTTGCGCCTGCGATCAAGCGGTTGCTGACGGAAAATCGTGCGCTGATCGGGCAGTTGCTGAACGATAGCGCACCGCCAACCTGGCAGAATTTCATCGTGCCGATGGAAGACGCCAACGAACGCCTGTCGCGCGCCTGGGGACCGGTCGGACACTTGAATGCGGTGATGAACAGCCCGGAATTGCGCGAAGCATACAACAGCACCCTGCCGAAAATGACACAATACTACGCCGAGCTGGGCCAGAACCTCGCACTGTTCGAGAAATTCAAGGCGTTGCGCGACAGCGCCGAATTTTCGACCTTGAGCGCAGCGCGCAAGAAGATCATCGAAAACGAGCTGCGCGATTTCCGCCTCGGCGGCGCGGAGTTGCCGGAAGACAAGAAGAAGCGCTATCTGGAAATCCAGGAACGCTCGGCGGAATTGTCTTCGCGTTTTTCCGACAACCTGCTCGATGCGACCAACGACTACTCGCTGGTCATTGAGGACCAGCATGCGCTGTGCGGTTTGCCGGAGGATGTGTTGCAGGCTGCACAGGAAGCCGCCAAGGAGCAAGGCAAGAGCGGCTGGCTGTTCACGCTGAAGGCGCCGTCCTACATGCCGGTGATGCAGTTCGCCGACAACCGTGAGCTGCGCGAAAAACTGTATCGCGCCTATGGCACACGCGCCAGCGAGTTCGGCAAGCCTGAGCATGACAACACCCCGTTGATGGACGAGATCGTCAGGCTGCGCGGCGAGGAAGCCACGCTGCTGGGTTTCGCCAGTTTCGGCGAACTGTCGCTGGCCAGCAAGATGGCGGAAAGCCCGCAACAGGTTATTGAGTTCATGCGCGAACTGGCGCAGCGCGCGCGCTCCTTCGCAGAGCGCGATCTGGCAGAGTTGCGCGAGTTTGCACGCACCGAACTGGGATTGCAGGAATTGCAGTCATGGGACGTCAGCTATGCCAGCGAGAAACTGCGCGAGAAACGTTATGCTTTTTCCGAGCAGGAAGTGAAGCGATATTTTCCCGAGAGCGCGGTGCTGTCCGGCATGTTCAGGCTGGTCGAGACACTGTACGGGCTGAATGTCGCGCAGGCTCCTGCGGAGGTGTGGCATGAAGATGTGCGCTTCTATGACCTGCGCGATGCGCAGGGCGGGCTGGTTGGCCAGTTCTATCTCGACCTGTACGCGCGCAACAACAAGCGCGGCGGCGCCTGGATGGACGACGTTATCGCGCGCCGACGCCTTGCAACAGGCATTCAGACCCCGGTCGCTTATCTGAATTGCAATTTCTCCGCACCGGTCGGCGCTAAGCCGGCTTTCTTCACGCACGACGAGGTCATCACGCTGTTCCACGAATTCGGCCACGGCCTGCACCACCTGCTCACCGAAGTTGAAGACCTCGCCGTATCCGGCATCAACGGCGTGGAGTGGGATGCGGTGGAACTGCCCAGCCAGTTCATGGAAAACTTCTGCTGGGAATGGGACGTGCTATGCGGCATGACACGCCACGCCGAGACCGATGAAAAACTGCCGCGCGCATTGTTCGACAGGATGCTCGCCGCAAAAAACTTCCAGAGCGGTTTGCAAACCCTGCGCCAGATCGAATTTGCGCTGTTCGACATGCTGATGCACAGCAACTTCGAGGCGGGCGGTGCAAAATCCATACTTGATTTGCTCGACGAAGTACGCGCGGAAGTCGCGGTGCTGATTCCGCCCGCGTTCCACCGCTTTCCGCACAGCTTTGCACATATCTTTGCCGGCGGCTACGCGGCGGGCTATTACAGCTACAAGTGGGCGGAAGTCCTGTCCGCCGACGCCTACGGCCTGTTCGAAGAAAACGGGATTTTGAACCCCGATGTCGGCGCGCGCTTCCGCAGCGAGATTCTGGCGATGGGCGGCAGCCGCCGCGCCATGGACTCGTTCAGCTCGTTTCGCGGTCGCGAGCCGAGTATAGACGCTTTATTGCGGCATAATGGACTGCTCGAAACGCTCCAGGATACAAAATGATACGTATCGTTCTATTATTGAGTTGTCTGACATGTGCCTTGCCCGGCGCGCAGGCGGGCGAACTGTTCCGCTGGCAGGGCGCGGACGGCAAGGTACATTATGGCGACACCCCCCCGGCAGGTGCAGCGCAGATCCAGCCCATGAAATTCCCCGATGCCTCCGCATCCGGCGATGGGCTGCCCTATGAAACACGCCGCGCACAGCAGAATTTCCCGGTCATCCTGTATGTTGCAGACAGCTGCACCGAATACTGCGCTCAGGCGCGCAACCTGTTGAACAAGCGCGGCATTCCCTTCAGCGAGAAGAATCTGCAAACCCAGGAGGATATAGATGCCTTCAAGGCGCTTTCCGGTAGCGACAGCGTGCCAACACTCGCGGTAGGCAGGAGTTTTCTGACGGGTTTTCTGGCTGAACAATGGCATAACGAACTCAACATCGCCGGTTATCCAAAAATAGCGCCATATCGCGCGCCTGGCACAGCACCGGCGCCCGCTGCTGCAGACCTGCCAGCAACTACAGCCGACTCGGAAGCCGCCGGCACGACTGATGCGGGAACTACTGTCGAGCCATGAAGCTGGCGACCTGGAACGTCAACTCACTGAAGGTGCGCCTGCCACAGGTGCTCGACTGGCTCGCGACCAACCCGGTCGAGGTGCTCTGCTTGCAGGAGACCAAGCAGCAGGACGCCGATTTCCCGCAGGACACACTGCAGGCGGCCGGCTATCACAGCGTCTTCTGCGGGCAGAAAACATTCAACGGCGTGGCCATCCTGAGCCGCACGCCGGCCAGCGATATCCAGGCGGGCATCCCTGATTTTGCCGATGAGCAGAAGCGCGTCATTGCGGCCAGCATTGGTGATGTTCGCGTGGTTTGCATCTATGTGCCGAACGGGCAGAGCGTCGACTCGGACAAGTACCGCTACAAACTGGCCTGGCTTGACGCGCTGCACGTCTGGCTGAAGCATGAACTGATCCGCTATCCGAAGCTGGTGCTGCTGGGCGACTACAACATTGCACCGGAAGACCGCGACGTTCATGACCCGAAAGCATGGGAGGGCAATGTGCTGGTCAGCGAACCGGAGCGACAGCAGTTCCGCAATCTGGTGCAACTTGGCCTGCACGACAGCTTCCGCCAGTTCGAGCAGGCAGAAAAATCCTATTCCTGGTGGGATTACCGCATGATGGGTTTCCGTCGCAACCGCGGGCTGCGCATTGACCACATTCTGATCAGCGAACCGCTCATCGCGCTATGCAAGAGCTGCGTGATTGACAAGGCCCCGCGCAAACTCGAGCGGCCATCGGATCATACGCCGGTGGTGGCCGAGCTGTCGCTTTAGCGCCCCCGGCGCTTCAGCGTACCCACCTGATGATTTTGAGGCGCGCAGCGGGCGTGCCATCTGCCATACCGTGCGTCAGCATGATCTGCAGCCCGGCCATGCGCATGCCTGACCAATAACTCACATTTATTCTGGGAGGAAGATGACCGCATGAAGTATTATTCAGTGAGGAGATGCCTTACAACAAACCACCGTTGGCTGTTGCACTGCGAACTTGAATCTGCCAATGATGTATTCACGACGGCAGGTTTGCCGAGGTTTTT
>JBFKMJ010000075.1:0-6364 GCA_041629915.1 Gallionella sp. | reverse complement strand
TGGGCGGTTACCGGAACTGCCGCGTACACTGGGGTAGTCTGTGGGACTGTGATTTATCGCGATACGACCTGGTATTTGCCTATCTTTCGCCGGTACCGATGGAGAAGCTCTGGCACAAGGCGTGCGCTGAAATGCGCCCTGGCACGTTGTTCATCGTCAGCACGTTTGCCGTGCCCGGCCAATCACCCCATGAGGTCGTGCAGGTGGATGATCTGCACCGGTCAGACCTGTTTGTCTGGCGTATGTGATGGTCGGGCTGTCAATTCATTGACGCCAGCCGGTCGGACAATTTCAGGCCTCCCAGAACAAGAAAAGTGGCGGGGCTGGCCTGTTCGGTTCTTAATTCTGCCGGTGCCATAGTGGTTGCCACGATATCGGCTGGTTTGGCGACAATGCGGGTTGGCTGGTGAGGTGCGGCAAACTGCGCAAAAATGGCGTCACGGGTATCGTGCATGGTCAACAGGATTCCGGTGAGTGCCATGAACGAAAGCAGCCCGGTGGTTTTCACCCATCGGCCGATCCTGCTGCTTTTGCGCAGCCGCTCCACGAGTTGATGTGCGGCAATCCCGGCACGTGCCTCCTCGATTTGCGTATGCAGCTTCGCACTTTCCCTTTCATCCAGTTCGGCGCATTGCTGTGCAGACAAGGTTGCCTCGTGCGCAAGCTTCGCTCTGGTCTGCGCTGCCTCGCGCGCACGCTGCTCTGCAGTTTCACATGCTGCTGCAGCTGCATTGGCCTCTATTCCAGCCTGCACACGCCTCTCAAACTCGGCCTGCAAACGCTGTTCGGCATTCAGCCGTGCCTGCTCCTGTTCAAGCGCCTGCTGCTCGATCTGCTCACGTTGTTCGGCAGAAAGTTTCGCCGCAGTGGCGGCCTCGGCGCGCTTGCGTGCCGCGACCACGCACAGTGCTTCGCTATGGGCTCGCGCAAGTTCCGCTGCGGCAGTCTTGCGCTCTTCCTCGTTACGCAGTTTCGCCATATTCTCCGCGCGCGTCATGGCCGTGACGCGCGCCATTTCAGCTTCAGCAATCCGCTTGCGGAAGGCGGCTGCAGCAAGCTCCTCGGCCTGCAAACGCTGTTCGGCATTCAGCCGTGCCTGCTCCTGCTCAAATGCCAGCTGCTCGGCCTGCTCGCGTTGTTCGGCAGACAGTTTCGCCGCAGTGGCGGCCTCGGCGCGCTTGCGTGCCGCAACCACGCACAGTGCTTCGCTACGGGCACGCTCACGTTCCGCTTCGGCAGTCTTGCGCTCTTCCTCGATACGCAATTTCACCATATTATCCGCGCGCGTTATGGCCGTGTCGCGCGCCATTTCAGCTTCAGCAATCCGCTTGCGGAAGGCGGCTGTGGCAAGCTCCTCGGCCTGTGTTTTTTGCCGGATTGCGGTAATTTCCGCCTGTCTGGCAGAAACGCTCAACTCCGTGGCAAGACGTTCATTTAACAAGGTTTCAGCGTATGTTTGTGTGGCTTGCAAGGCGGCATTCTGGGCCTGGGTCTTTTCCCGCAGCGTTTGCGCTGCCTGCCGCTCGGCCTGCACACGGTTCTGCTCTATTTCCAGCAGCGCTTTTTCGTGTTGCGCATTTTCCCCGGCGATGCGTAAAGCTTCGCGTGCCGCCGTCGCGTGTTCGTTTGCCAGGGCAATCGCCTGTGCCTCGGCCTGTAATTTGAGCTCGGTTTCGCGCGCAGCCTGCAACTCCGCCTCGGCGCGTTGTTGCGCAAGCGCCATCAGATCGCGTTCGGCCTGCAGTTTTTGCGCGGCTGCCTGTCCGGCTACCTTTTCTGCGGCCAAACGCTGTTGCGCTTCCTGCTCCGTCTGACGCAGCAACAAATTGGTTTCTTCATGTTGCTGCGCGGCTTTGCTGTCGGCCTCTGCCTGCGCCCGCCATAATGCTTCCGATTCCTGTTCGGCCTTGAGTTTACGTTCAGCTTCGATGCGTGCCATGGCCTCTGCCTCGGCGCGTTGCTTTGCCACCTGATAGGTCGCGCGCTCGTTGTGTTCGCGCGCCTCGGCATCGGCTCTGGCCTGTTCCTCGCAAAGTTTGCGTTGTGTAGCCGATTCCGCCGCGTTCCGGTTCGCTGTCGAGCACACCAGGGCGGCTTCTTCGGCATCCTGCTCGGCGGCAAGCCGCTCTTCGGCATCGCGCAGGGCAAGCGATTCAGCGCGCACGCGAGCCTCTTCGGCCTCCACTGCAGCCTGCACAGCCTTGAGTTTTTCGTTGACCAGCGCGGTGGCTTCCTGTTCCTTGCGGACTTTTTCCTGAACCATCCGCGCAATCGCCTGCTCTGCCGATTCTTTTTCCTGCGCGAGTCTGATCGCATCCTGTTCCAGCCTGGCGCGATTTTCCGCCGCCTGAAAGGCGCGCTGTTCCGACTCGACACGTTTGCTTATCTGTGCCAGTTCGTGCTGTTCGGCATCTACCCGTTTTTTCACCGCACGCGCTTCTTCGGCTTCGCTTTCTGCACGTTGCGCAGCAAGATCACGCAGCCGGGATTCCAGTTCCAGGCTTTTTTCCGCCTGTTCTTGTTGTGCCTGCTCAGCCAGATAGCGTTCTGCACCGGCCTGTTCCGCACGCATCATTATCTTGTTGATGGCCTTCTGAAGCGCAAGTATTTCGGCCTCGGCACGTGACTGAGCACTATGTTCTGCCTGATGTTGTTGCTCTGCCAGTGTCGCCAGCTCACGCTCTGCTCTGACCTTGCTCTCGGCGGCGGCACGCGCGGCCTGTTCCTGCTGCAAACGCCGGTTTAGCTCGTCCTGAGCTTGCTGTTCGGCGTGCAGCCTTGCCTGGTATTCTTCCTGAACGCGCAATTCGCAAGCCAGTTTTTCCTGCAATTCATGCGCCAGTTTTTTCTCTGTTTCGAGTTTTGCCCGGACCGCCTCGGCAAGTCGCGCCTCATCCTGGCTTTTCGCTTCGATCTGTGCGGTCAATTCAGCTTCAATCCGCGCGCGCGCCTGGGCCACTGCCCGCGCATGCGCTTCGGCACGCGCTCTTGCCTGGGCGGAAAGATCGGCCTGCGCCTCGGCTTCTATGCGTCCAAGCGCCTCATGAATGGCTTGCGATTCAGCAGGATGCTCATCGCAGTCGTTGTCGACTAATCGAATTACGGATGGTCTGGACATGGCTTTACCTTATTAATATTCGCATATGCGCGCATCGCGCCAGCCTTCCGGCTAAATAGCGACGATGCCAAAATAGCAAACCTGTGTGATCGGTAAAGCATGGAACAGAGCGGAAAAATCAGGTTATTTCAGGCGGGCAGGAAATATCGGCGGTGTTGTGGTGTGGTGTATTTTCCGGTATCTCAGGCCTCGACAGTCACTTCCCCATCGTCAAGCACAGTACGAGAGGGGGAAAGGCGCTCAGGCAAGCGAAGTTCGGGCGTGTTAACCGTGGGTTGCGGAATTATGGCGGTTGGTGCGCATTCCCCTGCTGCAATCGTATATAATCCGGCGTCGTTTATTTTGGATTTCCCTTTCATGCTGGAAGTCAGCAATCTTGCTTGTAGTCGCGGCGATCATCGTTTGTTTTCTGGCTTGAGTTTCACCCTGCATCCCGGGCAGATCATGCAGGTGCAGGGCGCGAACGGCAGCGGTAAAACCAGTTTGTTGCGTACCTTGTGCGGCTTTTTGATGCCGGATGAGGGAACGATTGCCTGGCGCGGTGAAAATACCCGTGATCTGGATGAGGATTATTATGCCGAGATGTTGTATCTCGGACATTTGAATGCCATCAAGGACGAGTTGAGCGCGCTGGAGAATTTGCGGATTTCAGCCGGCCTTTCCGGAATTGAGCTCGACGAAAAAGAGGCAATCGCCGCCCTGCGGCGCATGGGGTTGCGCGGCCGCGAGAGGCTGCCGACCAAGGTGCTTTCTCAAGGCCAGCGCCGCCGCGTGGCGCTGGCGCGCTTGCTGGTGAGCGATGCCCGGCTGTGGGTACTGGATGAACCTTTGACCGCACTGGATGTCGGAGCTGTGGCGCAAATTCAGGAGTTGATTGCGGAGCATCTGGCGCAGCAGGGGATGGTGATTTTCACCACGCATCAGCCGTTGCAAGTGGCGGGCATGGAAATGCGCAGTCTGCTTTTGTCATGAAGAAATCTTCGCTGCCCGGTCTGGTTATGCTGGTAATACGGCGCGATTTGCTGCTGGCGATGCGTCGCCGCGCCGATGTGCTGACTACGCTGATTTTTTTCGTGATGGTGGTCAGCCTGTTCCCGCTGGGGGTCGGGCCGGAAATGGACATGCTGCGCAAGATGGCGGCGGGGGTGTTGTGGGTAGCGGCATTGTTGTCCTCGATGCTGTCGCTGGGACGTTTGTTCTCGGCCGATTATCTGGATGGCACGCTGGAACAAATGATGCTGGCGCCGCAATCCCTGTCCATGCTTGTGCTGGGCAAGATAGCCGCACACTGGATGGTGTCCGGTTTGCCGCTGGTGCTGATGGCGCCGGTTCTGGGCGTGCAATTTGACATGTCGGCGCAGGCACTCGGTGTGCTGATTATCGGGTTGTTGCTGGGAACGCCGATATTGAGCATGGTCGGCGCGATCGGTGCGGCGTTGACGCTGGGTTTGCGCGGTGGAGGGGTGCTGTTGTCGCTGCTGGTGCTGCCGTTGTGCATTCCGGTGCTGATTTTTGGCACGGGCGCAGTCGAGGCGGTTTCCACCGGGTTGAGCGCGGTGTCCAATTTATCCTTGCTGGGCGCGCTGTTGATGCTGGCCCTGGTATTTACCCCATGGGTGACGGCACAGGCCTTACGTATTTCGATGGAGTAACAAATTGGCAATAAACTGGTTTAAATATTCCGCTCCCACCACTTTCTACGGACTGGCCGGAAAAATGATTCCCTGGTTTGCGGTTTCTGCTGCAGTGTTGCTTGCTGTCGGTTTGTATATCGGCTTTGCGGTTGCACCGGCCGATTATCAGCAGGGTGAGTTCTACCGCATCATTTACATCCATGTGCCGGCTTCCATCCTGTCCATGTTTCTTTATCTGATCCTGGCCGGTTATGCCGCACTGGGACTGATTTTCAATACCCGCCTGTCTGCCATGATGGCCAGCGCCATTGCACCCACTGGCGCGTTGTTTGCCTTTATCTCGCTGTGGACTGGCGCATTATGGGGCAAGCCGATGTGGGGAGCCTGGTGGGTGTGGGATGCACGTCTGACTTCCGAACTCATTCTATTGTTCCTGTATCTGGGTTTTATCGCACTGCACGCTTCGATTGACGATCCGCGCCGTGCCGACCGTGCCAGCGCATTGCTGGCGATTGTGGGCTCGGTGAACGTGCCGATCATCTATTTTTCGGTGCAGTGGTGGAACACCCTGCATCAGGGTTCGACCATCAAATTCAGCGGCACCTCCATGCATGTTGCGATGCAACAGGCCATGTTTACCACGCTGGCAGCCTGCTGGCTGTATGCGATTGCGGTGGTGCTGGCGCGTGTGCGCAGCATCATTCTGGAACGGGAAAAGAATACCCAGTGGATTTCCGAATTACCGGAGGTGCGGTCATGACACGGTGCGCGAATGCGTTAGGTGCGGTCATGACTGCGTCGCGCCTCCCGGAACAACTTGAACTTATCGGCATGGCAGCGGAGGTGCGGGGATGAGCAGTCTGGATATCTGGATGCGGGAAAACCCGCTCACTTACGTTTGGCTGGGTTCCTACGCCGTTGCCTTTCTCATTTTTGCAGTTGAGATCGCAATGGTCAGGCACAAGAGAAAAATTACCCTGCGGCAGGTACGCATGATGCGTGATGCCGAAGGAGAAGAGGAATAAATGAAAGCGCGCCAGAAAAGATTCTTGTTCATCGTGGCGGCCGTTGCCGGATTGGCGGCAGCCGTCGGTCTGGTGTTGAACGCACTGGAAAACAACGTCAGCCTGTATTTCACCCCGACCCAGGTGTTTAACAATGAAGCGCCGCACGGACGCAGTTTCCGCATCGGCGGGGTCGTCGAGGAAGGCAGCGTGAAGCGCGATGCGGACGGCTTGACGGTCAATTTCGTGATCACCGACCGGCACAAGAGCATTCCCGTCGTTTACAAGGGCATCCTGCCGGACCTGTTTACAGAAGGCAAGGGCGTGGTGGCGCAGGGCAGGGTAGAGGCCGATGGCGTGATGCGTGCCGACGAAGTGCTCGCCAAGCATGATGAAAATTACATGGCGCCCGAAGCTGCTGACGCATTGGAAAAAGCACAGAAGGCGAAAGAAATGGAGCAGGCCGGGGCCGCGAAGGCTGCCGCGGCAATGCCGGCGAGTGCGCCTGCGGCGTCATCACCCACTGAATAATCTATTGAAAGTTCCAGCATGATTCCAGAAATTGGTCATTTCGCGTTAATCATTGCGCTGTTCCTCGCGCTTTGCCT
>JBFKMJ010000074.1:0-6376 GCA_041629915.1 Gallionella sp. | reverse complement strand
GGAGGGCAGGGCGGTCGTGCTGGGCAATCTCAAACTGTTCGAAGAATTGCAGATTGACGCCGGCGAATTACCCGAACGTGCCGAGGCATTGCGCAGCGACGGACAGACCGTGATGCTGCTGGCAATCGACGGCAAGGCAGCAGGGTTGATCGGTGTGGCCGATCCGGTCAAGGCGTCCACGCCGGACGCGATCCGTGCCCTGCATGAGGAAGGTGTGCAGGTCATCATGCTGACCGGAGACAACCGCATTACGGCGGAGGCCGTTGCGAAAAAACTTGGCATCGACCGCATCGAGGCGGAAGTACTGCCCGAACAGAAGGCGAGCATCGTCAAGCAACTGCAGGCGCAGGGGCGCATCGTGGCGATGGCGGGTGACGGCATCAACGATGCACCGGCACTGGCGCAGGCGCAGGTCGGCATCGCGATGGGCACCGGCACCGACGTGGCGATGGAGAGCGCGGGCGTCACGCTGATCAAGGGCGACCTGCAAGGCATCGTGCGCGCCGTGCGCCTGTCCCGTGCCACCATGCGCAACATCCGCCAGAATTTATTCTTCGCCTTCATCTACAACGTGCTCGGCATTCCCATTGCGGCGGGCGTGCTGTACCCGTTCTTCGGACTGCTGCTGTCGCCGATGATTGCCGCTGCCGCGATGAGTTTCAGCTCGGTGTCGGTGATCGTGAATGCACTGCGGCTTAACCGTGTGGAACTTTAGGCCGTTGCGTGACCGGGAAGGAGAGCGAAAGATGGAATATGCGAGTGATGATGGTACAGAGCTGGCTCATGAGTAAGAAAATTATTCTAGAATCGACCATCACCTGCCCGGCGTGTGGGCATGAGCAAGTGGAAACGATGCCGACTGACACTTGTCTGTGGTTCTACCAATGCGGTGCATGTGGTGTTTTGCTCAAGCCGAGGAAAGGGGATTGCTGTGTTTTCTGTTCTTATGGCACAACGCCTTGCCCGCCCATTCAGCAAGGAGGAGGTGACGAGCATCCTGTCCGGTGTCACGGTAATTGAAGCAAGGTTTGTCGCACAGAGTTGTTCCAGCAACACACCTGTGGTGTATGGGTGTTTTCAGCTCCGGCGTTGCATGGGTTTCCGGTAAATCATGAACTTGCGCTGAAGCTTTGTTTTATCCAACCTGAAAGGAGTCAGTCATGAAAAAGCTACTGATTGGTAATGTGGTTGCGGGGCTGTTGATGAGTGTGCCAATGGCTTATGCCGATGATGCGCATCATCCCGAGCAGGACAGTATGCCTGCGGTCAAGAGCGCACCTGACCAGGCCATGAGCGGCGGCGTTGCTGATGCGCAGATGGCCAAGGCGCAGGAGCGCATGAAGCAGGCGCAGGCGCTTATGGGCAAGCTGCGCGAGTCCAGGGATCCCATCGAGCGTAAGAGACTTATGCATGAGCATATGCAAGCCATGCGTGACACCATGGGCATGATGCGCGGCATGAAGATGGGCATGATGGGAGGCGGTCAGGGTATGGGCAAGATGGGTGGTGGTCAGGGGATGGGCATGATGGGTGGTGGTCAGGGCAAAGGGGCGGGCAAGACCGGCAGCATGATGCCCATGCATCAGATGATGGAAGATCGCATGGAAATGATGCAGATGATGATGGAACAGATGCTCGAACGTCAGGAAATGCTCATGCAGGAACGAAAATGACTTATTGTCCAACCGGCGCAGTTCAGGCTACGCGAACATGAAAATCGCCCCCGACCTTCCCGCGCCGCGGCTGGTTACTGAAAACTCGCTGGAAGTAAAGGCGCTGGCCGGCGTCAAACCCTCCAGACCGGTTCAGGAGCGCAGCTTGCCGCCGCTGGTTGTGCAGCCGCACACGCAGCGCGAAGGGGAAGCGGACAGTGTCGAACAACCGGAGCGGCGCTACGAACCGCATGTTCACGGGGAGCGTCGCACCTATTGTCGCCGCATCGAACACCTGCCCGTCCTGATCGAATTGCGCTCCGGAATTGAGCGCCGGCGGCATAATCAGCGTGAAGGCGATACCGTGGAACATATCGATGTGGAAGTTTAACCCGACTGGAAAAATAACGATTCATGCTGAGCTATCGCCATGCCTTTCACGCCGGCAATCATGCCGATGTGCTGAAACATTTCATTGAGGTGCAGTTGCTGCGCCATCTCGCGCAGAAGGATAAGCCGTTCTGGTATATCGACACCCATGCCGGCGCGGGCTGCTACGCGCTGGACAGCGGCTATGCCACGCAGAACGCGGAGTTCGACAGCGGCATCGCGCGGCTGTGGCAGCGCAACGATCTGCCCGCGGCGCTGGCGGAATACGTCGAACTGGTGAAGCGATTCAACCCGGACGGGCAGCTGAAACTCTATCCCGGTTCGCCGCTGGTCGCGCTTGAGCTTCTGCGCGCTCAGGACCGCATGCGCCTGTTCGAGTTGCATCCGGCCGACAGCGAGATGTTGCAACAAAACCTGGCCGGGCATGGCACGCAGGTGCTGGTGCAGGCAGTTGATGGCTTTGGCGCGCTGAAAGCCATGTTGCCGCCTCCGTCGCGGCGCGCGCTGGTGCTGATCGATCCGCCTTACGAGGACAAGCAGGATTACCGGCGCGTGATCGCGGCATTGCGCGAAGGACTGAAACGTTTTGCCAACGGCGTGTATGCGGTGTGGTATCCGCAGTTGCAGCGTGCCGAGGCACAGCAGTTGCCGGCGCAATTGAAACAACTGCCGGTGAAGAGCTGGCTGCATGTCGCGCTTACGGTGCAGACTCCGAGCGAGGACGGTTTCGGCATGCACGGCAGCGGTATGTTCGTGCTCAACCCGCCGTGGACGCTGCACGGCGTGCTGCAGGAGGTGATGCCTTACCTCGCCGGGGTGATGGGGCAGAACGGTGAGGGTAGTTTTATTTTGGAGTTTGAAGAGAACGCCGGTGCATGAAACAATGGACGCAGCCATCCAAGAATACGAATGATGTCCAATGTCGAAAATATCGCTTGCCCGTAGCCTCGTCGAGACGCTTCCTTCCGGCCTGACAGGGCTGTTCAATCCCTGGCGGGATTGCTGCCCTCATGACACGGCCAGCAACGGCCCTGCCGAGAAGCTGGCGCGACTGGCGCTTCATCTGGACTGCGAACCCGAATTCATTCTCGCCGGGGAAGCGCCCGGATATCAGGGCTGCCGTTACAGCGGAATTGCTTTCACCAGCGAACGCCTGCTGGGCGAAGGGGGCATACCGCGTATTCCCGCATTGACAGGCCGGCTGTCGGACAGACGGCTGCCGTTCTCCGAGCCATCGGCCACCATCGTGTGGAAGACGCTCTACCGGCTTGGTATCGAAGAACGCACCATCCTCTGGAATGCGATGCAGCTGCATCCGCATCGCCCGGACAAGCTTTGGTCGAACAGGACACCCACGCCTGATGAAATCAGGTTGGGCGAGCCCGCTTTACGGGTGCTGATAGAGGCATTTCCGTCTGCCAGAATCGTTGCCGTCGGCAAGAAATCTGAAGAACTCTTGCGCGAGATGGGCATTCCAATCTCAGGTTCGGTCCGTCACCCGGCCAATGGCGGCGCCACAAAATTCTCCGCCGGACTGAAAGATCTGATGTGAGCAACTTGGCAAGCGGGTTCGATCCCGTGCCGATACTCGACAGCCTGCCGTTGCTGCCCGGCGTGTACCGCTTCTTCGACAGCAAGGGCGGGATACTGTACGTCGGCAAGGCCAGGCAACTGAAAAAACGCGTCACCTCCTACTTCCGGAAAAGCAATGTCTCGCCGCGTATCCGCCTGATGGTGTCGCACATCGCGCGCATCGAAACCACGGTCACGCGTACGGAAGCAGAGGCGCTGCTGCTCGAAAACAACCTGATCAAGTCATTAAAGCCGCGCTACAACATCCTGTTCAGGGACGACAAATCCTATCCGTACATCGTGCTGACCGGGCACCGCTTCCCGCGCCTGACTTATTATCGCGGCGCGCCCAATCGCCAGCACCAGCACTTCGGACCCTATCCGAATTCCTATGCCGCGAAAGAGAGCATGCAGCTGCTGCAGAAGATTTTCCGCATCCGCACCTGCGAAGACAGCGTGTTCAACAATCGCGCGCGCCCCTGCCTGCTGCATCAGATTCACCGCTGCACAGCGCCTTGCGTAAAACTGATTTCAGACGAGGACTATCAGGCCGACCTCCGTAACGCGGTACTGCTGCTGCAGGGACGCCAGCAGGAGGTCGAGCAGACCCTGCGTGGCGCGATGGAGCAGGCGGCGCAACAGCAGCACTACGAGCAGGCCGCGGTGCTGCGCGACCAGCTGCGCGCCTTGCATACGGTGCAGCAAAAACAGTTCGTCGAATCCACCGGCGGTGCCACCGATGCCGACATCATCGCGCTGGCACAGCAGGATGGCATGACCTGCGTCAATCTGGCGATGGTGCGCGGCGGGCGGCATCTGGGCGACAAGAGTTTTTTCCCCGAGCATGCCGAGGATCTGTCGGCAGACGAAATCGTGCAGGCGTTCATCGCGCAGCATTACCTGAGCCGCAGCGTTCCGCCGTTACTGGTGCTGGCGGCGGAATGCCATGATGAGGCGCTGGCGCAGTTGCTCAGCGAGCAGGCCGGGCGCACGGTAAAGATCAGCGTGGCGGCGAGCGGCGAACGCAGGCAATGGCTGGAAATGGGGCAGCGCAACGCGCTGCTGGCTTTGCAGCAGCGCAGCTTGCAACAGGGCGGGCAGCAGTTGCGCCTGGAAAGGCTGCGTGCATGGCTCGACATGCCGGACCTGCAGCGCATCGAATGTTTCGATATCAGCCACACCATGGGCGAGGCGACCGTGGCTTCCTGCGTGGTGTACGACAATTTCGACATGCGCCCGGCGCAATACCGCCGTTACAACATTAGCGGGGTTACCGCAGGCGACGATTATGCGGCGATGCGCCAGGCGCTGACGCGCCGCTATCAGAAACTGTCGGCAGGCGAGGGTGTCAGGCCGGACCTGATTCTGATCGACGGCGGTCTGGGGCAGTTGCATATCGCGCTGGAAGTGATGCATGAGCTTGGGCTGAACGATCTGGCCCTGATTGGCGTGGCCAAGGGCGTGGAACGCAAGGCCGGGCAGGAACAGCTGATTTTTCCCGGTGGCAAGGCAAAGCAGCTGCGCAGCGACGATCCTGCGCTGCATCTGATTCAGCAGATACGCGATGAGGCGCACCGTTTCGCCATCACCGGCCATCGCGCCAGACGTGGCAAGGCGCGTACTACTTCCAGCCTGGAAGAAATCAGCGGGGTGGGGGACCAGCGCCGGCGCAGTCTGCTGGCTCACTTTGGCGGCTTGCGTGAAGTGGCGCAGGCCAGCGTCGAACAGCTCAGTCAGGTGAAAGGTATCAGTAAGGCGCTTGCCGAGGCGATTTACCGGCAGCTCCACTAAAAATATTAATATTTTGTTGCTGAAGCGGTTTGCCAGCGGCTAAACTGGATATATGTTCAACAGTATCCCCAATCTGCTTACCTGGCTCAGAATCCTGCTCATTCCGGTGTTCGTGGTGGTTTTCTATTTGTCGGACACCACACTTGCGCCGCACATGAAGAATGTCATCAGCACCGGCGTATTCCTGCTGGCGGCGATTACCGACTGGCTGGATGGTTATCTGGCGCGCAAACTGGACCAGTTTTCCGCCTTCGGCGCGTTTCTCGATCCGGTGGCTGACAAGTTGATGGTGGCCGCCGCGTTGATCGTGCTGGTCAAGCTGGGGCGTGCCGACGCGATCATCGCCTTCATCATCATCGGCCGCGAAATCGCCATTTCCGCCCTGCGGGAATGGATGGCGCAACTCGGCGAGAGCAAAAGCATTGCGGTTTCCATGCTGGGCAAGGCCAAGACCACTTTTCAGATGATTGCGATATTGCTGCTGCTGTATCATGAGCGCCTGCTCGGAATCGATTGCCAGATGATCGGCTCGTTCCTGCTTTACCTTGCCGCGCTGCTTACGCTGTGGTCCATGGGTTACTACCTGAGGCTGGCTTCACCGAAGCTGAAAAAACACCATAACTGAATTGATTTATAAGGCCGCGCCTGTATAATGCGCAGCCTTCGGGGTGTAGCGTAGCCTGGTAGCGCGCCTGCTTTGGGAGCAGGATGTCGGGAGTTCGAATCTCTCCACCCCGACCAGGTTTCAGCAGTTAATCATTTAACCCATGGGTTACTCTAAAAATTCAGAGTTCGCCCAAATGCAAGGCGTGGAAAAAATTTCGCAGTGCCGCATATGCCTTATATGTAAACAAGAAATATTTTTCCATAACGCAGCAATTGGGATGAAGTCTGGAATTTTAGTGAAAAGAATTGTGCCCGTAGCTCAACCGGATAGAGCACCAGCCTTCTAAGCTGGGGGTTACAGGTTC
>JBFKMJ010000073.1:0-6413 GCA_041629915.1 Gallionella sp. | reverse complement strand
CGTCGCCTATGACGCCATGCGTGCTTTCCGCAAGCCCTTCATTACTGTTCATGTGTACGGGTTCTACCTGCTGCTGGCTGCGATCCTGATTCATATTCTGGCCGTCGTGGTCACCGAATTACGCGAGGGTGGCAACCTGATATCCGCCATGTTTACCGGCAAGAAGGTGCTAAGTGAAATACCTGCCGACCTGTCCAATAAAGAGTAAGGCGAAAGTCTCTATAGCGGGCTGTTTTTGAAATGAAAGCGGCCTTTCGCCAGACACATCGAAGTGATGCGGAAATGATCAGGCACGAATTTATCTGCACGACTTAAACTCAAGCGTGAAACTGCATCGGCACTGCAGTTTTATCACTATTGAATTCCAACTTTTCTGTTGGCGGTTTGCGCAGCAAGTCCTTTTCCCTATGTCCTTTTCCCTGATGCGCGGGCGTGGCGCTGCCCGTATAATTCGGCCATTGTAAATTCAAGTGGCTGCTGATCATGTTATGGGTTAAAGCGTTTCATATTATTTTCGTCGTAAGCTGGTTCGCCGGGCTGTTCTATCTGCCGCGCATTTTCGTCAATCACGCGATGGCAACCGAGCCTGCCGAAATTGCGCGCCTGAAGCTGATGGAGCGCAAGTTGTACCGTTTTGTCACACCGATCGGCGCGCTGGCAATCATTTTTGGTTTCTGGCTGTGGTTCGGCTATGGTTTCTCCGGTGGCTGGCTGCACGCCAAGACCACGCTGGTGTTTCTGCTGGCGGGCTATCACCTGTATTGCGGCCGTCTGGTCAAGCAATTTGCCGCCGACCAGAACACGCGCAGCCATGTTTTCTACCGCTGGTTCAATGAAGCGCCCGTGCTTCTCCTCACGGCGATTGTCATACTCGTTACCGTCAAGCCCTTCTGATGCCGGATTTTTTCGCCCCCTGCCCGCGCGGGCTCGAAACCTTATTAAGCAGCGATCTTGAAACATGGGGCGCGCAACAAGTGCGCGCGACCGAAGGCGGCGTGCATTTTTCCGGCGACTGGGCACTGTGTTACCGCGCCAACCTGGAGAGCCGCATCGCCAGCCGCATTCTGTGGCGCGTGAAAGAAACGCAATATCGCAGCGAGCAGGATATCTACCAGGCGGTATTCTCCCTGCAATGGCAGCGCTGGTTTGATGTCACCCATACCATCCGTGTGAATACCACGGCGATACGCTGTCCGCTGAAAAGCCTGGAGTTCATCACGCTACTGGTCAAGGACGCGGTATGCGACCGCTTCCGCGCGCACTGCAACGAACGCCCGAGCGTGGACACCCTGCAACCGGATGTACGCATCCATGTCTTCATCGAAGACAGCAAGCTGATGCTGTATCTGGACACTTCCGGCGACGCGCTGTTCAAGCGCGGCGTGCGCCAGCACACCAATATCGCGCCGCTGCGCGAGAATCTGGCAGCAGGGATTTTGCGCCTGAGCGGCTGGCAACCGGGCACGCCTCTGCTCGATCCGATGTGCGGCAGCGGCACCTTCCTGATCGAAGCGGCGCAGATATCGCTGAATATCCAGCCCGGCATCGCGCGCAATTTCGCCTTCGAAAAACTGAAAAATTTCGATGCCGCAAAGTGGCAGGTCATGCGCGAACAGGCGATTGCCGCGCAATTGCCGGCCGAACCGCTGGAAATTTACGGCAGCGATTTGTATGGCGATGCCATGAAGACCGCATGGCGCAACCTGCACGAAGCAGGACTGGCGGAATGCGTGCAACTCAAGCAGGCCAACATACTGGAAATTTCCGCTCCGGCGGAGCACGGCATACTGGTGGCGAACCTGCCCTATGGCGAACGCATGGGCGAACTGGATGAACTGGCGGAGCTGTACCCGAAACTGGGCGATGCGCTGAAAAAGAAATTCGGCGGCTGGACCGCCTATCTGTTCACCGCGGACAAGGCGATTCTGAAACTGATGCGCCTGTCGCCTTCCCGGCGCACACCGCTGTTCAACGGCGCAATCGAATGCCGTTTGCTGGAATACAAGATTGTGACTGGCAGCAACCGCAAGTAAAATAACGCGGTTGGTTCACACTCTGTTTAATTGCCTGGCTGTGTCAACGATGCGTCCACGTAGGACGTTGCTGTCATGGAGCCCGCAACATATTCGCTACCCCGCCAGTAAATATAATATGGGGTTGCAAAATTCAGAGTTTATTCTCAGCTTGCTTCCCTGGAGGAAGCAGACTTGTAACAACACCGCATCCAGACGTGGTTTCCGCATTAAGCCATGGCTGCTGGATTGCTATCTTTGTGGAGAAATCATCATGAAATGGGTTTTGATTATTGCAGGAATTCTTACTTACCTTCCCGGCACGCCAGCGCTGGCATACCAGGAACGAGCGCCCGAATGGGAACAGGCAAGAATGAACGGCTGCTTGAGCTGCCATGACGTAGACAGGAAGATGGTCGGTCCTACCTACAGGGATGTAGCCAAAAAATATAAAAATGTTGCCGATGCTGAAGCAAAGCTGATCAATAAAATCAAGAAAGGCGGCTCTGGCGTATGGGGCACCGCGCGGATGCCGGCAAATATTGGCAAGATGACAGATGAGGATTACCGAACAACCGTGCGCTGGATTCTTTCACTGGAATAGCCGGCCAACCAGTGCGGCCAGCGTCAGGTCAGCTTCAGGTTCTCCGTACCGCTCATCACATCACGATCCTTGCTGACATTGCTTTCCAGCTTGATGCGTAAACGCAGGTCGTTGACCGAGTCGGCGTTCTTCAGCGCATCTTCATAGGAAATCGTTCCGGATTCAAACAGGTTGAACAGCGCGCCGTCGAAGGTTTCCATCCCCAGTTCGCGCGATTTGGCCATCACCTCCTTGATGGCATGCACCTCGCCCTTGAAAATCAGATCGGCAATCAGCGGGGAATTGAGCAGAATTTCTATTGCGGCGACGCGTCCTGTGCCATCTCTTTTCGGGATCAGACGCTGCGAAATGAGCGCCTTGATGTTCAGCGACAGATCCATGAGCAACTGTTCGCGCCGCTCCTCGGGAAAGAAGTTGATGATGCGATCCAGCGCCTGGTTGGCACTGTTGGCATGCAGCGTCGCCATGCACAGGTGGCCGGTTTCGGCAAAGGCCACGGCATACTCCATGGTCTCGCGATCGCGGATTTCGCCAATCAGGATCACGTCCGGCGCCTGACGCAAAGTATTCTTCAGTGCGTTGTGCCAGTTCTCGGTATCCACACCGACCTCGCGGTGGGTAATGATGCACTTGTCATGCTCATGCACATATTCCACCGGGTCTTCAATGGTGATGATATGGCCGTAACTGTTGTGATTGCGATGCCCGAGCATCGCCGCCAGTGTGGTGGACTTGCCCGAGCCGGTGCCGCCCACCAGAATCACCAGGCCGCGCTTGGTCATCACGATGTCCTTGAGCACGGAGGGCATTCCCATCTGGTCGAGGTCTGGAATCTTCGTGGTGATGGTGCGCAGCACCATGCCGACGCGCTGTTGTTGCATGAATACATTGACGCGGAAGCGTCCGATGCCGGGTGGGCTGATCGCAAAATTGCATTCATGGGTCGTTTCGAATTCGGCGGCCTGCCGGTCATTCATGATGCTGCGCGCCAGCTCCTGTGTGTGCTGCGCTGTCAGCGTCTGATTGGAAACCGGCGTCATCTTGCCGTCCATCTTGAACGCCGGCGGAAAACCGGCAGTGATGAACAAGTCGGATGCCTTCTTGCCGATCATGCCGCGCAGCAGGTTGTGGATCAGCTCGGTGGCCTGGTCTCTTTCCATCGTTGAAACTCCTGAATTTGAATGTTGCGCTAGCCTGGGAACAGATCCTTGTTTGCGGCCTTGCTGCGCGCTTCTGCCGGGGTAATCATGTTCGACCTAAGCAGATTGGTCAGGCATTGATCTAGCGTTTGCATCCCCAGACCCTGGCCGGTCTGAATGGCCGAATACATCTGCGGAACCTTGGCCTCGCGGATCAGGTTGCGGATGGCCGGTGTGCAGATCATGATTTCGTGCGCCGCCACCCGACCGCTTCCATCCTTGGTCTTGAGCAGTGCCTGCGAAATCACCGCGCGCAGCGATTCGGACAGCATCGCGCGCACCATTTCCTTTTCGTCGGCAGGAAACACGTCGATGATACGGTCGATGGTCTTGGCCGCCGAACTGGTGTGCAGCGTACCGAACACCAGGTGCCCGGTTTCCGCCGCGGACATCGCCAGGCGGATGGTTTCCAGATCGCGCATTTCACCGACCAGTATGATGTCCGGGTCTTCGCGCAGGGCCGAGCGCAACGCATTCTGGAAGGACAGCGTATCGCGTCCGACTTCGCGCTGGTTGATCAGGCATTTCTTGCTTTCATGCACGAATTCAATCGGGTCTTCCACCGTCAGGATGTGCCCCATTTCGTGCTCGTTGCGGTGGTTGATCATCGCAGCCAGCGTGGTCGATTTGCCCGAGCCGGTTGGCCCGGTGACCAGCACCATGCCGCGCGGATAATCCGAAATGGTTTCGAAACTCTTCGGCGCCTTGAGGTCTTCCAGCGACAATATCTTGGAGGGAATGGTGCGCATCACCGCGCCCGCACCGCGATTCTGAATGAATGCATTCACACGGAAACGTGCCAGTCCGGGAACCTCGAACGAGAAGTCGACCTCCTTGTTCTCCTCGTAAAACTTGCGCTGCTGGTCATTCATGATGTCGTACACCATGGCATGCACTTCCTTGTGCTCCATCGCGGGCAGGTTGATGCGGCGCATGTCGCCATGCACACGTATCATCGGTGGCAGGCCGGCGGAGAGATGCAGGTCGGAGGCTTTGTTCTTGACGCCGAAGGCAAGCAGTTCGGTGATATCCATTATAATCTCTCCCGTTTGATGAGGCGGCCGCAAGCCGCATGAATAAGGACTGTCGGCGCATGGGATTATGACAACAATCGCTTCCAACTTGCAAGCCGTGGGCGCCGCAATCACCGCAGCGGCCACGGCAGCCGGACGCGCGCCAGGTGATGTTACCCTGCTGGCGGTCAGCAAGACCTTCGCGCAGGATGCGATACGCGAGGCCTGTCTTGCCGGACAAATCCGTTTCGCCGAAAGCTATGTGCAGGAGGCGCTGAACAAGATAGCCGCGCTGCATGACCTGCCGATCGAGTGGCACTTCATCGGGCCGATTCAAAGCAACAAGACGCGCGCCATTGCGGAAAACTTTGCCTGGGTGCACAGCGTGGACCGGCTTAAAATTGCCGAGCGTCTGTCCGCGCAACGGCCCGCGCATTTGCCGCCGCTGCAGATATGCCTGCAGGTAAACATCAGCGAAGAAACCAGCAAAAGCGGTGTACCATCCGGCGAAGTGGCACAGCTGGCAATGAAAGTTGCGCAACTGCCGCATCTTGTTCTGCGCGGACTGATGGCAATCCCCGCGCCGAGCGACGATGTTTCCGCACAACGCGCCAGCTTTGCAAAATTGCGCGCGTCGCGCGACCAGATCAATCAGCAGGGCTTGCGGCTCGACACCTTGTCCATGGGCATGTCGCATGATTTTGTCGCGGCGATCGCCGAGGGCGCGACCATGGTTCGCGTCGGCACGGCGATCTTCGGCGGCCGGATTTATCACAGGGAAACAACATGAATATCTGCTTCATCGGCGGCGGCAACATGGCTACCGCACTCATCGGCGGACTACTCGGCAAGGGCTACGCCGCCGGACAGATCAGCGTGGTGGAAATCAGCGCAGACAACCGCGCGCGGCTGCAACGCGATTTTTCGGTGCGCGCCGTTGAGCCTCTCGCGGAAGGCGTGCGCGGCAGCGATGTCATCGTCTTTGCGGTCAAGCCGCAGCAATTGCGCGAAGTTGCGCAGCAGCTTGCTCCCCTGCCCGACAAACAACTGCTGATTTCCATTGCCGCCGGCATACGCGCGGTGGATCTGGCGCGCTGGTCGAACAATCCGGCGGTGGTGCGCGCCATGCCCAACACGCCGGCGCTGGTCGGCAGCGGCATGAGCGGCCTGTATGCGCTGCCGGAGGTGAGCGCTGCACAGCGCGAACAGGCGCAAAACATTCTGGCGGCGGTGGGTGAAACCCTGTGGCTGCAGGATGAGGCCATGCTGGACGCGGTCACAGCCATTTCCGGCAGCGGCCCGGCCTATGTGTTCTATTTCATCGAAGCGCTGCAGCAGGCGGCGCACGAACTGGGTTTCAGCAACGCGGAAGCGCGCCGCCTGAGCCTCGCGACCTTTGTCGGCGCCAGCAGGCTGGCGGCCGGCAGCTCCGAGGATGTCGGCGTGCTGCGCGCGCGTGTCACTTCCAAAAACGGCACCACCGAACGCGCCCTGATGAGCATGGCCGCCAACCGGGTGGCCGAACATATCGCCCAGGCCGCACAGGCCGCCGCCGAACGCGCCAGGGAAATGGGTGACGAATTGG
>JBFKMJ010000072.1:0-6436 GCA_041629915.1 Gallionella sp. | reverse complement strand
CGGCGCGCCTGCGCATCACCCTGTCCGCTGCGCATAGCGAGCGCGATGTGGAACAATTGATTGCGGCGTTGCATGAGCTTGCACGTTGACAACCGTGGCAACGGCGCGCCCCTGCTGCTGATAGACGGCTGGGGCATGCATGGCGGCATGTGGGGAAATGTCGCGGAACAGCTGTCGCAAAACTTCCGCGTGCTGGCGGTGGATTTGCCGGGGCATGGATACAGCAAACACCCCTGTCCCGCAGGCGGGAGAGGGGTTGGGGGTGAGGGATTTGGCCTCGATGATATCGTCTATGAATTGGCCGCAAAATTCAGCGAGCCGCTCGCCGTGTGCGGCTGGTCACTCGGCGGGCAGGTCGCGCTACACTGGGCGGCGCGCGAACCGGAAAAAATAGAACGCCTCATACTGGTGGCCAGCACGCCCTGTTTCACCGAACGCGATGACTGGCCGCACGGCATGGCACGCGCGACCCTGCAGCAATTTGCCGCCGAACTGGAAAAGAATCATGCCGCGACCTTGCGCCGCTTCCTGGCGTTACAGGTGCGCGGCAGCGAGGGTGAACGCGAATTACTTCTGGGTTTGCGCGAATTGCTGTTCAGTCGTGGCGAGCCGTACCCGGATGCGCTGCGGGAGGGCCTGGAAATTCTGCGCGATGCTGATTTGCGCGGCGCATTGCCGGGAATCAAGCAGTCTGCCTTGGTAATCGCGGGCGAACGCGATAAGCTCACGCCGCCACAGGCTTCGCATTATCTGGCGCAGCGGCTGCCGAATGCGCGCCTGGTCGAGATCAAGGGAGCGGCGCACGCGCCGTTCCTGTCGCACCCGAAAATTTTTATCCAGCACTTGAAGCGATTTTTGAATGAACCTTAAAAACTCAGATGTCCACGAAAACCACGAACATACACGAAAAGATTCAATGTGATTGATCACGTTGAATGGCTCTCAAAAAGTGATGGGTTGTGCGCAAACAGAAATTTGATTTATTTCGTGTCTTTCGTGTCTTTCGTGGATGAAGTAAGGTTTCCAAGATGAACGAGTTTGAAATTGATAAACGTGAAGTTCGGCGCGCCTTCAATCGCGCGGCGGCGGGCTATGATGCGGCGGCGGTGTTGCAGCGCGAAGTGTGCACCCGCATGCTGGAACGGCTGGACTACATCAAACTGCAACCGGCACATGTTCTGGATGTGGGTAGCGGCACCGGCTGGGGAACGCGACAGCTCGGCGAGCGTTACCCGCAGGCCGGGGTGATCGCGCTCGACATTGCACTTGGCATGCTGGCGACCGCGAAAGGAACGTCGAGTTGGTGGCAGAAGCTGTTTTCCGGCAGCAAGCAGCACTTTGTCTGCGCCGATGTTGAAGCCTTGCCGCTCGCCGCGCAGAGCGTGGAGATGGTGTGGTCCAACCTCGCCCTGCAGTGGTGCAACGACCTGCCCGCCACCTTCGTCGAACTGCAGCGCGTGCTGAAAACGGACGGCTTGCTGATGTTCAGCACCTTCGGTCCGGACACGCTGAAGGAGTTGCGCCAGGCTTTTTCAGGGGTCGACCGGCATAGTCACCTGAACCGTTTTGCCGACATGCATGACATCGGCGACATGCTGATACATGCCGGCTTCAGTGAACCGGTGATGGATATGGAATATCTGACGCTGACTTATGATGATGTGCGCGGCGTGTTGTATGACCTGAAAAGTATCGGTGCGCATAATGCCACCGCGGGGCGCGGGCAGGGCCTGATGGGAAAGCATGTCTGGGCACGCCTGACGGAGAATTACGAACGGATGCGCCGTGACGGCAAACTGCCTGCCACTTTTGAGGTGGTGTACGGCCATGCCTGGAAGCCGCAGCCGCGCACGACACCTGACGGTGCGGCAATCATCCAGACCCCGTTCAGGCTATGAGCTACTTCATCACCGGCACTGACACGGGCGTCGGCAAGACGCTGATCAGCTGCGCGCTGCTGCATGCCTTCGCGGCGCGGGGGAAGTGCGTGGCCGGTTTCAAGCCTGTCGCCGCGGGCTGTGGCGAAGATGAGCACAACGACGATGCCAACGCGTTGCGCGCGGCGAGTTCGATACCGCTCACGTACGGGCAGGTGAATCCGTATTGCTTCCGCCACGCCAACGCTCCGCACATCGCCGCGCGCCATTCCGGTGTGCGCATCGAGCTGGCACGCATACTCACTTCATATCATGAACTGGCCGGACAGGCGGACGAGGTGATCGTGGAAGGGGCGGGCGGTTTCTGCGTGCCGCTGAACGACAGGCAGGACAGCGCTGATCTGGCGAGGGAGATTGATCTGCCGGTGATCGTGGTGGTGGGCATGCGGCTGGGTTGCATCAACCATGCGCTGCTGACGCTGCGGGCCATTGCCGATTGCCAACTGGAATGCTCGGGCTGGGTGGCGAATGTGCTGGATGAAGAGATGCCCGCGTTGCAGGAGAATATCGAGGCTTTGCGCGAACGTATCGCTGCGCCGTTGCTGGGGGTGGTGCCGCATCTGGCAGCGCCGGATGCGAAAGTGGCGGCCCGGTATCTTGATCTGAGTCTGCTGGAGCGCGCAGACGGTCATGGCAAAATTGGTGACGGAATCCGCCATGCCCGTCTCCCTCACCCCAACCCTCTCCCACCAGCGGGAGAGGGAGCAAACGAATCGCTACGCGAGTTTCACGATAAATCGCATGAGTGAGTTCAGCATCATCGCGGTATTTTTTGTCGGCCTGCTCGGCGGAGTGCATTGCCTCGGCATGTGCGGCAGTATCGTCGGCATTTTTTCGGCGCAATTGCCGAAACCCTCACCTCAATCCTCTCCCGCCAGCGGGAGAGGAGGCGAACGTCACCCCCTTTGGGGGAGGATCGGGTTATATGCGGGTGCGCGCTGGCCCTTTCATCTGGCCTACAGCAGCGGGCGGCTGGCGAGTTATATGGTTGCCGGCGCCCTGGCCGGCGCAATCGGGCAAGCCGGCCTGTTGTGGCGCGATGTGGTGCCGGTGCAGCATTTGTTGTTCGGCTTGTCCAGTCTGATGCTGATTGCTTTGGGTTTGTACCTGGCCGGCATCTGGGGCATGGTGCGACGTATCGAACAACTCGGCGGCAGGTTGTGGCAATATGCCCAGCCATTGACGCGCGGCCTGTTGCCGGTTACCACCGCCACGCGCGCGCTGTTACTCGGCGCGGTGTGGGGTTGGCTGCCGTGCGGACTGGTATACAGCGTGCTGGTCACCGCGCTGGCCAGCGGGGATGCGCAGAGCGGCGCGCTGGTCATGCTTGCCTTTGGTCTGGGCACCTTGCCGAATCTGCTGGCGATCGGGCTGTTCTGGGAAGGCGTCAGGCGCCGGATGCAATCGCCGCGTGTACGCATGGCGGCCGGTTTGCTGGTGGCGGGGTTTGGCGTGTATGGCCTGATCAAGGTGGGCTACACTTTTTATGTGCATGGGTGGGCCGGGAGTTGCCATGTGGCTGCGTAAAATTCAGAACCTCGTCGCCATACGGTGTTGCGCGCAAAAAACTTTGCTTGCATATCACCCATATGCGGCACGGCGATTTTTCATGCGAGCAGTCTTTGAGGGGTTTGTCTGCTGACCCCGCTTCGCACGTCTTGTCAGGCTTGTAACCAGACACCTGGTTGTCGTTCTCTGACAACCTGGTGGAATGGCCAGTCGTTTAATCAGAAGTTTTGAATTTGATAGGTGCCCGGGATGCGTAACTTATTTGTCTTGCTGTTGCTTGCGCTGTTGGCCGGTTGCGAGAAACCCGAATTGCCTTCGCCGTTTCATGCCAGCGATATCGGCGCCATGTTTACCGAAGCGGACTTCCGCTTGACCGACCATAATGGTAAGGTACGCACGCTGGCAGATTTTCGCGGCAAGGCGGTGGCGCTGTTCTTCGGTTACACTCACTGTCCGGACATGTGTCCCACCACGCTTGCAGACCTTGCGCAAACGATGCGTTTGCTCGGAAACGATGCTGGCAGGGTGCAGGTGCTGTTTGTTACCATTGATCCGGAGCGCGACACACCAGAGATGATGGCGCAGTATGTGCCCGCATTCCACCCGTCGTTTTTGGGAATGCACGGCGATGAACAGGCCACGGCACAGGCGGCCAAGGCGTTTTATGTCGGATACCAGAAGCAGCCGACCGCATACGGATACAATGTGGATCACAGCCTCGGTATCTTCCTGATCGATCCGGTCGGCAGGGTGCGGTTGCGTGCACCGCACGCACAGCCTGCAAAATTGCTGGCTGACGATATCCGGTTGTTGCTTGGCGGGGCATGATGTTTGCGGGAAAGGTTGCAAGCTGGAACAGGGGAACGGAAGCAGGTAATTTCAGAATAATCCAGGGAGTATGCTATGAAGATTCTGTTGGTGGATGATCACGCATTGTTTCGCGAAGGTATGCATCATGTGCTCCAGCGGTTGCCGGAAGAGGTCGAGATACTCGAGGCGGGAAATTTTCCTGATGGTTTGAAAATCGCCGCGCAGCATCCCGAACTGGATCTGGCGCTGCTGGATCTGAACATGCCGGGCAGCGAGGGGCCGATCTCCATCCGCTTCTTTCATCGGCACCATCCGCATATTCCGATCGTCGTGGTTTCCGGCGAAGAGAGTCGCGGCTATATGGAAAAGGTGATGAACTACGGCGCAATGGGCTTCGTGTGCAAGAGTTCCACGGCTGCCGTGATGCAGAGTGCGCTGAATCTGGTGCTTTCCGGCGGGGTGTATGTTCCGCCGGAAATGTTGCGCCATCACAGCGTGATCACTGAAGAGCCGGAGACGGTCGATCGGCGCAGCATGCGCACCAACGAATACGGCCTGACCGGCCGTCAGATGGAAGTGTTGAGACATCTGGCGGCAGGGATGTCCAACAAGGAGATCGCCGAGGCGGTCCACCTTGCCGAAGGAACCGTCAAGATTCACGTGGCGGCGGTCTATCAAACGTTGCGCGTGGGCAATCGTTTGGAGGCGGTGCGTGCAGCTGAAAAACTCGGCCTGCTCGGTTCGCCGCATGGCTGAAGCGGGTAGCGCTCTGCCCGGCGGTAAACTGTTCAGCCTGGTTCGCGAGTCACGCTGGCTGGTGCTGACCGCCTGCGCAATCTATTTCACCGTGGCTCTGTACGGCTACGATGCCGCCGATCCGGCCTGGTCGCACAGTGCAAGCGGTGCGATCACCCGTAATCCGGGAGGTGTGCTCGGTGCGTATCTCTCTGACCTGCTGTTCTATCTGTTCGGCTTTTCCGCGTGGTGGTTTGTGCTGTTCATGCTGCAGCGCGTATGGGCGGGGTATCACGATCTCCGTCCCGACAGCATCTTCGACAAACGGGCGTGGTGGGCATCAGTTGCGGGATTTGCGCTGTTGCTGCTGGCCAGCAGCACGCTCGAAACGATCCGTCTTTACACATTGAAAGTCATTCTGCCGCTGGCGCCCGGCGGAATGATCGGTGCGTTGATCGGCGAAGCGCTGATGCAGCTGCTCGGTTTTACCGGCGCGACGCTGTTGCTTCTGGCGCTGATTGCCGCCGGCTTCAGCCTGTTCAGCGGATTATCCTGGCTGCGGTTCATGGACTGGCTGGGCGCGTTGCTGGAAGGCGCCTATCAGTGGGTATGCCTGACCTGGCAGACCTGGCAGGACCGGCGCATCGGCGTGCAGGCGATGAGCGAACGCAACGTTGCTGTCGAAGTGGAAAAGAAACGCGTCGAGGAACATCAGCCCATCCGTATTGAAATGCCGGTGATGGAGGTGGCCAGATCGGCGCGGGTGACCAAGGAAAAGCAGGCCTCGCTGTTTGCCGACATGACGGACTCGCCGCTGCCGCCGCTGCATCTGCTGGATCAGGCGACACAACAAGTCGAAGTGGTTTCCGCCGATACGCTCGAATATACCTCACGCCTGATCGAACACAAGCTGAGTGATTTTGGCGTGCAGGTCAAGGTGGTCGCCGCCTATCCGGGGCCGGTGATTACCCGTTATGAAATCGAGCCTGCCGTCGGCGTGAAGGGCAGCCAGATCACCAACCTGGTCAAGGATCTGGCGCGCGCGTTGTCGGTGGTGAGCATCCGGCTGGTGGAGACCATCCCGGGCAAGGCCTATATGGCACTGGAGCTGCCCAACCCGAAGCGCCAGATTGTGCACCTGTCGGAAATTCTCGGCTCACAGGTGTATGCCAACATGGCATCGGCGTTGACCATCGCGATGGGCAAGGATATTTCCGGCAAGCCGGTGGTTGCCGACCTCGCCAAGATGCCGCATGTGCTGGTTGCGGGGACAACCGGTTCCGGCAAATCGGTGGCGATCAACGCGATGATCCTGAGTCTGCTGTACAAGACCACGCCGCAGCAGGTGCGCCTGCTGTTGATCGACCCCAAGATGCTTGAACTGTCGATGTATGAAGGGATCCCGCATCTGCTCGCACCGGTGGTCACCGACATGCGCCAGGCCG
>JBFKMJ010000071.1:0-6463 GCA_041629915.1 Gallionella sp. | reverse complement strand
CCAGATGAAGGACGAAACAAAAATATATTGTGTCGGCGGCGCGGTACGCGACCAGCTGCTCGGCCTGCCGGTGCAGGATCACGACTGGGTCGTCGTGGGCAGCACGCCGGGAGCCATGGTGGCGCAGGGTTTCCAGCCGGTCGGCAAGGACTTCCCGGTGTTTCTGCATCCGCAGACACATGAGGAATACGCGCTGGCGCGCACCGAGCGCAAGACTGCGCGCGGCTACAAGGGCTTTGCCGTGTATGCCGCACCGGATGTCACGCTGGAGCAGGATCTGCTGCGCCGCGATTTCACCATCAACGCCATCGCGCAGGATGCCGACGGCAACCTGACTGACCCGCACAACGGCATCGCCGACCTGCGCGCCGGCATACTGCGCCATGTCAGCTCGGCATTCAGTGAGGACCCGGTGCGCATCCTGCGCGCGGCGCGTTTTGCGGCACGCTTCGGTTTTGTCATTGCACCGGAAACCCTGACGCTGATGCGCGACATGGTGAACAGCGGCGAAGTGGATGCGCTGGTGCCCGAACGCGTCTGGCAGGAACTGGCACGCGGCCTGATGGAGAAAAAACCATCGCGATTTTTCGAGACGCTGCGCAGTTGCGGCGCGCTGGCAAAAATTCTGCCCGAACTGGACGCGCTGTTCGGGGTGCCGCAACCGGAAAAATATCATCCGGAAATTGATTGTGGCATCCATACCCTGCTGGTGGTGGACGATGCCGCGCGACACGACTTTGCACTGGAAGTGCGCTTCGCCGCGCTGACGCACGACCTTGGCAAGGGCAACACCCCGAAAGACATTCTGCCGCGCCATATCGGGCACGGGTTGCGCGGCGTGGAGCTGCTGAAAAAACTTTCCAGCCGGCTGCGCGTGCCGGGCGAATGCCGCGATCTGGCGTTGCTGGCGGCGCGCTATCACGGCGAGATCCATCGTGCATCCGAATTGCGCGCCGAAACCGTCTTCAGATTATTCCAGTCAACCGATGCCTGGCGCAGGCCGGAGCGCTTCTCGCGCCTGCTGCAGGTCTGCGCCTCGGATGCGCGCGGGCGCAGCGGGCACGAACAGGACAACTACCCCCAGGCGACCTATTTGCTGGAACTATTGGCCGCCGCGCGCGCGGTGGATGCCGGCGAAATCGCCAAAGGGTGCAGTGACAGCGGCACCATCCCCGCCGAAATACAGAAGGCGCGCACGCATGCGATAGCGTCCGCAAAACAGTTGCTGCCTTGAAACACGTCCCCCTTGTTCCGCCTTGCCCGCCAATTTGCACAGGGCTGACAATCACCGGGCGGACGGTTCTGTGATAAGCTCCGCGGCATTGTGATCCCACTCGTTTACTGAGCGATTCATTTCATGCTTTCCACTGCTGCATCCTCCCGCGCCAGCGCATTGCTGCGTAGCGAAATCCTTGATCTGCATGCTTACCATGTGCCCGACAGCAGCGGCTACGTCAAGCTCGACGCAATGGAAAATCCCTATCGTTTATCGCACGAATTGCGCAGTGAAATCGTCGAGGCGGTCGCAGCAGCAGCCATTAACCGTTATCCCGACCCCGCTGCCGCCTCGCTCAAGGAAAAAATCCGCGGTGCACTCGATCTGCCGGACGGGATGGATGTGCTGCTTGGCAATGGTTCGGATGAGCTGATCCAGCTGCTGGCGATGGCGCTTAACAAACCCGGCGCAACCTTGCTGAGCGTGGAACCCTCGTTCGTCATGTACCGGATGATTGCGACATTCACCGGCATGCGCTATGCAGGCGTGCCGCTGGCAGCGGATTTTTCGCTGGACCTGCCGGCCATCCTCTCGGCCATTGAGCGGGAACAGCCCGCGCTGACATTCCTGGCTTATCCGAACAATCCCACCGGCAATCTGTTTCCGGCCAGCGCGATAGATCAGATCATCAAGGCCTCACCCGGACTGGTGGTGGTGGACGAGGCTTACTACGCCTTCGCCAGCAACAGCTTTATCCCGCATCTGGCGCGCTATCCGAATCTGCTGGTGATGCGCACCTTTTCCAAACTCGGCATGGCGGGATTGCGCCTCGGCTTTCTGGCGGGCGACCCTGCCTGGCTGGAGCAGCTGGAAAAGCTGCGCTTGCCGTATAATGTCGGCGTCCTGCCGCAGGTGGTTGCCGAAATATTACTGGAACACCACCAGGTGCTGCTGCTGCAGGCAGAACAAATCAAGGAAGATCGCGCCACGTTGCACCAGCAATTGGGTAGAATTGCCGCCATACAGGTTTATCCCAGCGAGGCAAATTTTCTGCTGTTTCGCGTCGCGAATGCCACACAAGTGTTCGACGGGCTGAAGCAGCGCGGCGTACTGATCAAAAACCTGAACGGCGGGCACCCGATGTTGAATGACTGCCTGCGCGTGACGGTCGGCACACAAAACGAATGCGCAAAGTTTGTAGCGGCATTGCAGGACACTCTTAACCAACTCGCACAAGGCGAAAATCATGCGTAGCGCGAATGTCACACGCAACACGCTGGAAACTCAAATCAGCGTTGAATTGAATCTGGACGGCAGCGGCAAGGCCGGGTTTGACACCGGGTTGCCGTTTCTTGACCACATGCTCGATCAGGTCGCACGGCACGGCCTGCTGGATATCAATATTCTCGCCAAGGGCGATCTGCACATTGATGCGCATCACACCGTGGAGGACATCGGCATCACGCTCGGCCAGGCACTCAACCAGGCGATCGGCGACAAGAAGGGCTTGCGCCGCTACGGTCATGCCTATGTGCCGCTGGACGAATCACTGTCACGCGCAGTGCTGGACATCTCCGGCCGCCCGGGACTGGTATTCAATTGCGAGTTCGTGCGCGACAGCATCGGTGAATTTGACGTGGACCTGATCAACGAGTTTTTTCAGGGCTTTGTCAATCATGCGCTGGTCACGCTGCACATTGACAATCTGGCGGGCAACAATGCCCACCATCAGGCCGAGACCATATTCAAGGCCTTCGGTCGCGCGCTGCGCATGGCGCTGGAACTGGATCCGCGCATGGCGGGTGTCATGCCTTCCACCAAGGGAACGCTGTAAGCTGAAATGTTAAGACCGCGGCACAACGTCATGAGCGCAGCTCAGGCAAGGCAAAAATTGGCGAGGAACCGGAGTTTACAAAGCGTAAATGAGGATTTCGAGCCATTTTTTAACGCAGTCTCAGCAAGCGTAATAGTTGTGCAGGGGTCTTAATGGTTGATGTTGCGGTTGTAGATTACGGGATGGGCAACCTGCGTTCGGTCGAGCAGGCCTTGCGCAATGTAGCCCCCGATGCCGAAGTCGTCGTGAGCGACAATGCCGGGGTGATTGCGAATGCCAAGCGTGTGGTATTCCCCGGACAGGGCGCAATGCCGGACTGCATGCGCGAACTGGAAATGCGCGGCTTGCGCAATGCCGTGCTGGACGCCGCGCGTGACAGGCCTTTTCTCGGCATCTGCATCGGATTACAAATGCTGTTCGAACACAGCACCGAGGGCAACATCGCGGGGCTGGGCGTCCTGCACGGCGAGGTGACGCGTTTCGCGAGCAACCTGCGCGATGCGCAGGGCAACAAGCTCAAGGTGCCGCACATGGGATGGAACCAGGTGCGAAGGATCGAACAATCTGCATCCCTGCAAAGGGATGCGACGGCTGCTCCCTCGCCCTCCGGGGGAGGGTTGGGGAGAGGGAATTTACTCGAACACCCATTGTGGACAGGCATCCCGCAGGATGCGCGCTTTTACTTTGTGCACAGCTACTACGTGCGCCCGCAAGATGCAGCATTGGTACAGGCAACCAGCGACTACCCGCAACCGTTTGTGTGTGCAGTCGCGCAGGACAATTTATTCGCGGTGCAATTCCACCCGGAAAAAAGCCATACAGCAGGGCTGAAACTGCTGCAAAACTTCGTGCAATGGACCCCCTGAACTCTATACGTACTGCCATGTTGATTATTCCTGCGATTGATTTAAAAGACGGTCATTGTGTGCGCCTCAAACAGGGCGTCATGGAAGGTGCCACCGTATTCTCCGAAGACCCCGCTGCCATGGCGCAGCATTGGCTGGAGCAAGGCGCCCGTCGCCTGCATCTGGTGGACCTGAATGGTGCGTTTGCCGGCAAACCGAAAAACGAGGCCGCGGTGCGCAGCATCATCGAGGCGCTGGAGGGTAGTGATGTGCCGATACAACTGGGCGGCGGCATCCGCGACCTGGAAACCATCGAGCGTTATCTCGATATCGGCGTAAGCTATATCATCGTCGGCACGGCCGCGGTCAAGGTGCCCGGATTTCTGCATGAGGCCTGCGACGCCTTCCCCGGTCACATCATGGTGGGACTGGATGCCAAGGACGGCAAGGTGGCCGTGGATGGCTGGTCGAAGCTGACCGGCCATGACGTATCGGATCTCGCACAGCGCTTCGAGGGTTATGGGGTGGAGGCAATCATTTATACCGACATCGGCCGCGACGGCATGCTGTCCGGTGTGAACATTCCGGCCACCGTCGAGCTGGCCAGCCCGCTGCATGTGCCGGTAATCGCCAGTGGCGGCATCACCAACCTGGACGATGTGCGCGCGCTGTGCGCAGTCCATGATGAGGGGATTGCCGGTGCGATCACCGGTCGCGCGATCTACGAAGGCACGCTGGACTTCCGGGCGGCGCAGGCGCTGGCGGATGAATTGACCGAAGCAAAGCAGTAATTTATGCTGGCGAAACGCATCATTCCCTGTCTCGACGTCACAGCGGGACGCGTGGTCAAGGGCGTCAGTTTTGTCGAGTTGCGCGATGCCGGCGACCCGGTCGAAATCGCCCGCCGCTATGACGATCAGGGCGCGGACGAGCTGACTTTCCTTGACATTACCGCCAGTTCCGATGACCGGGGCATCATCTTCCGCATCATTGAACAGGTTGCCTCGCAGGTTTTCATCCCGCTGACCGTCGGTGGCGGTGTGCGCGAAGTCGCTGATGTGCGCAATTTGCTGAACGCCGGGGCCGACAAGGTCAGCATCAACACTTCCGCGGTGCTCAATCCGCAACTGGTGGCGGATGCGACCGGACGCTACGGTTCGCAATGCATCGTGGTGGCGATCGACGCCAAACAGGCAGGTGAAGGCCGTTGGGAAGTCTTCACTCACGGCGGACGCAAGGCGACAGGGCTGGATGCAGTGGAGTGGGCGAAAAAAATGCAGCACCTGGGCGCGGGCGAAATCCTGCTGACCAGCATGGACCGGGACGGGCAGAAAAACGGCTTCGATCTGGCCTTGACGCGCGCGGTGACCGACGCCCTGGAAATCCCGGTGATCGCCAGCGGCGGCGTGGGCAACCTGCAACATCTGGCCGACGGCGTGAAACTCGGCGGGGCGGATGCGGTGCTGGCGGCGAGTATTTTTCACTTCGGTGAATACACGGTGCGGCAGGCCAAGGAATTCATGGCACAACAAGGTATAGAGGTCAGATTATGAATGAAGCCTGGCTCAACAAGATCAACTGGTCGGAAGATGGCCTGATACCGGCCATTGCGCAGGATGCCGCGACCGGGCGCATATTGATGGTGGCGTGGATGGATCACGATGCCCTGAAGCTGACCTGGCAGAAGAATGAAGCGGTCTATTGGTCGCGCTCGCGCAGGAAGCTGTGGCACAAGGGCGAGGAATCCGGGCATATCCAGAAAGTGAAGGAAATCAGGCTGGACTGCGATGGTGATGTGATCCTGCTACAGGTTGAACAACAGGGTGGCATCGCCTGCCATACCGGACGCGAGAGCTGCTTCTACCGCCGCCTGGAAAAAGGGCAATGGTCGGAAATGGATTCGGTGCTGAAATCTCCCGAGGAGATTTACAAAAAATGAGCTCAGAAACCGTGAATCAGAATATCCTGCACCGGCTGATGGAAACACTGGAGGCGCGCAAACAGGCGTCGCCGGAAAGCTCTTATGTCGCCAAGCTGTTCAGCAAGGGTGAAGACGCCATTCTGAAAAAAATCGGCGAGGAAGCGACCGAGGTGATTCTGGCCAGCAAGGGAGGCGACAAAACCCATCTGGTGTATGAAGTCGCCGATCTGTGGTTTCACAGCATGGTACTGCTGGCAAGGCACGGATTGAGCGCGGATGATGTGCTGAACGAGCTGGCGCGCCGCGAGGGCTTGTCGGGTATTACCGAGAAGGAAAGCAGAAAGAAGGATTGAAAATGAGCGACTGTCTTTTTTGCAGGATTGTGCGTGGCGAAATCCCCTGCCGCAAGGCTTATGAAGACGACGAAGTGCTGGCATTTCACGACATCCATCCGGTGGCGCCGGTGCATTTCATGATCATCCCGAAGCTGCATCTGGCTTCGTTGACGGAAGCCGGAGAAGCGCATGCCGCCCTGCTCGGCAGGATGCTGCTGCTCGCCCCCGAACTGGCAAGGGAACAGGGCCTGGCAAACGGCTTCCGCACCGTAATCAACACTGGCAAAGGTGGCGGGCAGGAAGTGTTTCATT
>JBFKMJ010000070.1:0-6518 GCA_041629915.1 Gallionella sp. | reverse complement strand
CCGGTCATCGCATCGACCACGAACAGCGTCTCGACCGGCTTGAGTGCGGCATGCAGTTGCTGGATTTCTTCCATCATCGCGGCGTCGATTGCCAATCGGCCGGCGGTATCGACGATTAGCACATCGTGATAATGTCTGCGCGCATAGTCCAGCGCGGCCAGCGCGATGTCACGTGGTTTCTGGCTGATATCCGAGGCGAAAAAATCGATTTCCAGTTGTTGCGCCAGCGTGCGCAATTGCTCGATCGCCGCCGGGCGGTACACATCGCAACTGACCAGCAGCACTTTCTTTTTCTGCTGGTCGCGCAACAGCTTGGCCAGCTTGCCGCTGGTGGTGGTCTTGCCCGCGCCCTGCAAGCCGGCCATCAGAATCACGGCGGGCGGGGTGGCGGCGAGATTGAGCGCGTCGTTGTGCTCGCCCATCAGCCTGGTCAGTTCGCAGTGCACCACCCCGACCAGCGCCTGGCCCGGATTCAGGTTGCCGATGACCTCCTGGCCGAGCGCGGCCTGTTTGACCTGGGCAATGAATTCCTTGACCACCGGCAAGGCAACGTCGGCCTCGAGCAGCGCCATGCGCACCTCGCGCAGGGTGTCCTGAATGTTGCTTTCGGTAAGGCGCGCCTGTCCGCGCACTGTCTTGATGACGCCGGAAAGGCGTTGTGTCAGATTGTCCAGCATGTGGGTATGTTATTGCGTATGGTGTAGAATTCGCGAAGTCTAAAACATCCCGACAAAAATGCCTAACATTCTCCTTGCGCTGATTGCCTTTTCCGCCTACGGCGTGCTGGCTGCCTATTTTTGGCGGGCACATTTGCGCGGTGAGGGAGATATGCTGAGCCGTGGAACGATAGGGCATCTGGTGCTGATCCCGCTGATGTTGCACGGCTATCTGCTCATTCAGGATATGTTTACCGGGGGCGGCTTCAACCTGAGCACGGCCAATGCGCTGTCGCTGATCATCTGGCTGACCCTGCTGATCTACTGGCTGGCGCGTTTCTTTTACCCCATCGGCGGATTACAGGCTTTGGTGTTGCCTCTGGCATCAGTGGCGGTGGCATTGCCGGCACTTTTCCCGTCCGCTCATCAACTGGAGAATACCGGTCTGTTTGCCTTCAAGGCGCACATCAGCGCCGCGATGCTGGCATATAGCCTGTTCACCATCGCCACACTGCACGCGGTACTGATCTCGCTGGTGGAGAAACGCCTGCACCACGCCACCTTGCCGCGCGTTCTGCAAAGCCTGCCGCCACTGATGACCATGGAAAATCTGCTGTTCCGCATGATCGGCATCGGTTTTGTGTTGCTGACGCTGACGCTGGCATCCGGTGTAATGTTTTCCGAAGAAATATTCGGCAAGGCGTGGCAGTTCAATCACAAAGCGCTGTTCGGCTTTGTCTCATGGGTTGTATTCGCCGTATTGCTGTGGGGCCACCACTTCTACGGCTGGCGCGGGCGCGTTGCCGTGCGCTGGACGGTGAGCGGTTTTATATTTTTGCTGCTGGCTTATCTGGGCAGCAAGTTTGTCCTGGAAGTGCTATTGCACAGATAAAATCCAGATTTCATCCCAACTGCCGTGTCGCATAAAAAATTTCTTGCTTACATATCAAACATATGCAGCGCGGCGAAATTTTTTCCGCTTCTCGCATTTGGGCAAACTCTGAATTTTAAAGGTATCCAACGTGTTGATTTTCTACAGGTTGCACGAAACACCCCAAATGTCGTAGAATTCGCGCCCCTTCGCTGGGCTCATTAATTCAGGTAGATTTTATATGGTAATCATTCGTCTTTCCCGTGGCGGCTCCAAGAACCGTCCGTTTTACAACGTCGTTGTGGCCGATTCGCGCAATCGCCGCGATGGTCGCTTCATCGAGCGTGTCGGTTTCTACAACCCGATCGCGCCGGAAGGCCAGGAAGCACTGCGTTTGCAAATGGAGCGTGTCGGCCATTGGCAAAGCAAGGGCGCGCAATTGAGCGACGCCGTTGCCAAGCTGGTCAAGCGCGCCGGTGCCACAGTCGCCGCCTGACGAAGCAGCTCCCATGGTCATCATGGGACGCGTGGCAGCCGCCCATGGCATCCGTGGCCTGGTAAAGATTCAGCCCTACACCGAATATATCGACAGTCTGCTGGACTATAGATCGTGGTGGCTGGGCTACGAACACGGCCCGTGGCATGAGGTGAAAGCGCAACAGTGCGAGGTGCATGGCAAGACGCTGGTAGCGCAGCTGCCGGATTGCCCGGATCGCAATGCGGCGGAAAAACTGAAAGGTTTGCTGGTTGCCGTTCCGCGCAGCAGCCTGCCAAAGCAGGATGGGGATGAATATTATTGGTCGGACCTGATCGGCCTCACGGTGATCAATGAAGCCGGCGAGCCCATGGGAAAAGTGACGAACCTGCTGGAAACCGGCGCAAACGATGTGTTATGCGTACAGGGCAACGACAGTGAAATCCTGATTCCGTTTGTGGCCTCGGCGATCAGGCAGGTTGATTTGAAAACCGGGACCATCCGGGTGGATTGGTCGGTGGATTACTAAGCGATGATTTTCGATGTCATCACGCTGTTTCCGCAAATGTTCGATGCGCTGACGCAATACGGCATCACGCGACGCGCGGCAGAGCAGGAAAATTATGTATTAAAAACGTGGAATCCGCGCGATTTCACGACAGACAACTACCGCACCATTGACGATCGCCCCTACGGCGGCGGCCCCGGGATGGTAATGCTGGCAGAACCGCTGGTGGGCGCGATCAACGCAGCCAGGCAGCGGCAGGCGGCCAGCGGCGTAAAGAAGAGCCGCGTGGTGTATCTGTCGCCACAGGGCCGGCTGCTCAACCACACAGTGGTCAAGGAGCTGGTGGCGCAGCAGGATGAAGGATTGATTCTGCTGGCAGGGCGTTATGAAGGCGTGGATGAACGCCTGCTCCGCCGGCATGTGGATGAAGAAATTTCCATCGGCGATTATGTATTGTCCGGTGGCGAGTTGGCGGCGATGGTGCTGATTGACAGTCTGGTGCGGCAACTGCCCGGTGTACTGGGTGATGCCGAATCGGCCGAACAGGATTCATTTGTGCAGGGCCTGCTGGATTGCCCACACTACACCCGCCCGGAAGTGTTTGATGGTGAAGCCGTGCCCCCGGTGCTGCTGTCCGGCAATCATGCCGAGATAGAACGCTGGCGGCTTCAGCAGTCGTTGGGCAGGACGTGGTTACGCAGGCCGGATTTATTGGCTAGGCGTGATTTGACAAAAGAGGAGTCTCGGCTTCTGGCGCAGTTTCAGAAGGAACAAGATCCGCATAACAAGGAGCAGTAAAGTGAATCTGATCGAAACATTGGAACAAGAAGAAATCGCCCGTCTGGGCAAGACCATCCCCGACTTTGCACCCGGCGACACCGTCGTGGTCGGCGTGAACGTGGTTGAAGGCAGCCGCAAGCGCGTGCAGTCCTATGAAGGCGTAGTGATTGCAAAACGCAATCGCGGCCTGAATTCCTCGTTCATCGTGCGCAAGATATCCGCCGGTGAAGGCGTGGAGCGCACCTTCCAGACCTATTCGCCGATTATCGCCAGCATTGAAGTAAAACGTCGCGGTGCAGTCCGCCGCGCCAAGCTGTACTACCTGCGCGAACGTTCCGGCAAGTCGGCGCGTATCAAGGAAAAACTCGCCGCAAGGTGAGCTTTCAAGAAGGCCCGCCTGCGTCAGCAGGCGTTATGCCGGAACTGGAAGCTGGCTGTACGCAATTAATTGCGCATGGCATTTTCGGCAACATGGAACGGGAGCTTCGGCTCCCGTTTTAGTTTCGGCCGCCGCTTTGCGGCTTCACATCGGCTGCGCCGATATGAGCCTGCACTGAAAGCTTCGCTTTTATTTGTGCGCTATCATCGTGCCATGAACTATCAGGCGAAACTTTCCGTGCCGTTCGGCGTACTGGGTATCCGTTGCAGCGGGAGCATGCTGAGCGGCATAGATTTTCTGCCGGCAAGTGAAAAGTCACAGCACGCAACCAGCGTACTGGCCGAAACCGTGTGCGAACAGTTGCTGCGTTATCTTGAAGACCCGGACATGCAATTCTCCGTGCCGCTCGACCTGCAAGGCTCCCCGCATCAGCAAAAAGTCTGGCAAGCCATGCTGACCATTCCGCGCGGACAAACGCGCAGTTACGGCGAGCTGGCCGCCGAGCTGAAATCCTGCGCGCAGGCCGTCGGCCAGGCCTGCGGCGCAAACCCGATCCCGATTATCGTTCCCTGCCACCGCATTGTGGGCAAGGCCGGGCTGGGCGGCTTCATGAAACATGCCAGCGGCGATCCGCTGGGCATCAAGCGCTGGTTGCTGGCTCATGAACAACGCTGAGCTCCTGGACGAATTCTGCGACAACCTGTGGCTGGAGGACGGCCTGTCACGCAATACGCTGGACAGTTACCGGCGCGACCTGATCAAGTTTGCCGCATGGCTGGGGAAACAGCGCGGCTTGCCGATTCAACAAACCACGCACGCCGACATCCAGGACTATCTGGCGCATCTGGTCACGGCACAGAAAGCCAAGCCCAGCAGCACCGGGCGCAACCTCTCCAGCCTCAAACGCCTGTTCCGCTACCTGCTACGGCAGGGCAGGATCGCTACCGACCCGACGCTGCAGATCGACTCCCCCAAACTGCCACGCCACCTGCCCAAGAGCCTCACCGAGCAGGATGTCGAACTGCTGTTGAACACGCCGGACGTGCAGACGCCCTTGGGCCTGCGCGATCGCACCATGCTCGAAGTGCTGTATGCCACCGGCCTGCGCGTGTCGGAACTGGTGACGTTGCGCATCACGCAGGTGAGCATGGACATGGGGGTGGTGCGCGTAATGGGCAAGGGCAGCAAGGAACGCCTGGTGCCGCTCGGCGAAGAAGCGCTGGACTGGCTGCGCCGCTATCAGGCGGACGGACGCGGCGTATTATTGGGAAAGCAGATGACGGATGCGCTGTTCGTCACCGCGCGCGGCGCAGGCATGACACGGCAGATGTTCTGGTATCTGATCAGGAAACACGCGAAGCGGGGCGGACTGGACAAACCGCTGTCGCCGCACACCCTGCGCCACGCCTTTGCCACGCATCTGCTGAATCACGGCGCGGATCTGCGCGTGGTGCAGATGCTATTGGGTCATGCGGATATTTCCACCACGCAGATATACACCCATGTCGCGCGCGAACGGCTCAAGGCCTTGCACGCGCAGCATCATCCGCGAGGATAGCTGTGCACTGCCCGGCAACCCGTCACTGTTAACATCCCTTGAATTTTTTGGCCGTGCATTTTTTGGCCAATTCCTGCGCCTTGGCAACCTGTTCGGCAGTCATGGATTTTGCCAGCGAATCGCGATCCACAATAAATTCTTTTTTGGCTTCAGCGTTGCTGACATTGGCAATCGCGATACTCACCCACATGTATGCCTTGACAAGATCCTGAGGGATGCCCTTCCCGCGGGCATGCATCCACCCAAGGTAGAACTGCGCTATGGGGTGACCCTGCTCTGCGGCCAGCTGATACCATTTCCTGGCCTCTTTATTATCCCGTTCAACGCCTCTCCCGGCACGATACATCATGCCAAGGACATATTGCGCTTCAGCGTTCCCCTTGTCTGCCAGGGGCTGGTACAGCTTTGCGGCTTGCTTGTAATCACCCGTGTTGTATACACGCGTTGCCTCTGACAAGGCATCAGCCGCTGCCTGCCCGGTCAATGCAAGAACACATACCCCTGTCAACAACACCTGCTTCAGTAACTTATTCATTTTCGTTAACCACTTAATATCGACGCCTGAATTTGAGGACAGACTGCGCCTTCCCTGCCCCATAACAAATATACCAAATTATCCCGAATATCTCATATGGAATGCAGGGCAAAGTCACCCGGCCTGCCCCCGCTCAATGCTGACCCCCACCATCCTGCAGTTGCGGATAGCCTGCAGTTTGGCGACGCTGACCTTGACCCATGGAGCGTTGAAGTCGCTGATAATGATTTGCGCAATGTGTTCTGCCAGCGTTTCCAGCAGAGAGAAATGTCCCTCGCTCAGCACGGTCTGGATATGCTGCGCGACTTCAGCGTAATCCAGCGCATCATCGATACTGTCGGTCTGGCAGGCACGACTGTCTGGCAGGGCGATGTCGAGATCGATTTGCAGGGTCTGCGGCGCGCGCTTCTCCCATTCATAGACGCCGATCAGGGTGGTGACCTTGAGTTCGCGCAGAAAAATGATGTCCATATACGTACTTATATTCCAATCTCAAATCCAGAATGCCAATCATCCCGTCATGAACAGGCTAAAGGATAGCTCCGGGGGACGGCCAGTGGACTCTTTGTCGATGGCCGGGCAACAGATGCCGATTCTATGCGATGCAGGCGAAGTTTGGAAATTGCGTCCACGAACATCATCCACCTTATTCCATTTATGTCCGATATCGCCAGCAACCCCAATGAGGTCGCCATCGCACAGGCCGTCATCGCGATGACCGATGCACTGGAGTTGAACGTGGTCGCCGAGGAGGGT
>JBFKMJ010000069.1:0-6528 GCA_041629915.1 Gallionella sp. | reverse complement strand
GCTGGCTTCCAGTCGTTCGGCGGGCTCAACCGTAAGCTTTTGCGGCAAGGAGCTTGAAGTGCTTGACGTGGAAGGTTTCGATTTCTCCAAGGCGCAAATCGGTCTGTTTTCGGCGGGTGGCAGTGTGTCGGAAAAATATGCGCCGCTCGCGGCAGCGGCAGGTTGCGTCGTCATCGACAATACCGCCCACTTTCGTTACGAACGCGACATTCCGCTGGTGGTGCCGGAGGTGAATCCGCACGCGATTGCCCAGTACAAGAAACGCGGCATCATCGCCAACCCGAATTGTTCGACCATCCAGATGGTGGTGGCGCTCAAGCCGATCAGGGATGCGGTGGGTATTGCGCGCATCAACGTGGCGACTTACCAGGCGGTGTCCGGCACCGGCAAGGAGGCGATCGAGGAATTGTCCAGCCAGACCCGCGCGCTGTTCAATCACCAGGACGTGACGAGTGAGGTTTATCCGAAGCGCATCGCTTTCAATGTGCTGCCACAGATCGATGTGTTCATGGAAAACGGCTACACCAAGGAAGAAATGAAGATGGTGTGGGAAACCCGCAAGATCATGGAAGACGATACCATTGTCGTGAACCCGACTGCGGTGCGCGTGCCGGTTTTTTACGGGCACTCGGAAGCGGTGCATATCGAGACCCGCAAAAAAATCACTGCCGCCGAGGCGCATGCCCTGCTGGAAAAGGCGCCGGGCGTGGTCGTGATGGACACACGCGAGCCGGGTGGTTATCCGACGCCGGTCGAGGCGGCCGGTAACGACGCAACTTATGTCGGGCGTATACGCGAGGATATCTCGCATCCCATGGGCTTGAATCTGTGGGTGGTCAGCGACAACCTGCGCAAGGGCGCGGCATTGAACAGCGTGCAGATTGCGGAAATTTTGATTGCGAAATACCTTGATTAGGACATAATGCGGAGAATGTTATGAGCTTGTGCTGATAACTCCATGATGTTATTTTACTTGTTCAATAAACGAATATAAGGTGATCGCGTGCGAAAATCACTGATAGAACAACTAGCCATTCGACTAGGTCGGCAAACGACACCGACCAAGTCGCTGGTTATACTGAAACTGCTCGGGATTGCTGCTGTTGTGGTGCTGTCCACTTCAGCCTCCGCCATTGGCATGGGAGGAATCGATGTGGATTCTTCTCTGGGACAACCGCTGGAAGCGGATATTGCACTTTTCTCGGTCAACAAGACCCAGAAAACCAGCCTCGTTGCCCGCCTCGCTTCACCTGATGTCTACAAGGGGGCAGGGCTGCAATATCCTTACAGCAACAAATTCCTGTTTCAGATCGAGAGCCGCGCCAATGGCGAACCCTATCTCAAGGTAAGCAGCGAGCAGCCGATCAATGACCCCTTTGTGAGTCTGCTGGTTGAGCTGACCTGGTCTTCCGGCAAACTGCTGCGCGAATACACCTTCCTGCTGGATCCGCCGGGTTATGTTGCGGAACGGCCGGCCCCCGCGAAAGTGCAAACCGTTGCGCCGGTGACCCTGCGCGGGGCTGTTGAACAGGCTGATCTGGAGCCCGTTACTCCGCAGGAAGATGCGGTGCCGACCGAGCAGGCGCGCCAACCCGCGCGTGTACCGAAAGATGAAAAACCCGTCAGCGCGCCCGCTGCCCGTGCGCCGGAGAAAGAGCCTGCAGCCAGCATCGCGACAGGCAATATCACTGTCAGGCGCGGCGATACGCTGACCCGAATCGCACTACAGAACAAACCTGCCGACGTGAGTCTGGAGCAAATGCTGGTTGCCCTGTACCAAGCCAACGCGGAGCAGTTCGACGCAAACAACATGAACCGCATCAGAGCCGGCAAGATACTGCGTTTGCCGGACCCGAGTGAGTTGATGGATGTGATGTCCCAGGCCGATGCGAGAGAAGAAATTCGCGCTCATGTGGCCGACTGGAATGACTATCGGCAGAAACTGGCCAGTGCTGCTTCAGTCGTCAGCCAGCCGCTGGATACGCAGCAGGTTACCACTGGAAAAATCACCAGTTCAGTTGCCGACAAGGCGCCGGTTGCCAAGGAATCCGCCAAGGAAGTATTGAAACTATCCAAGGGCCTGTCGCCCGGGGATAGTGCTGCGGCAGGAGCGGCGGGTAAATCAGGTTCTGCAGAGGCCAGCAAGGATGCCGTGCAGGAAGATGCGATTGCCCGGGACAAGGCAGCCAAGGAGGAGCAGGCGCGCGCCGCATTGCTGGAAAAAAATCTCAAGGATATGCAGCGCCTTGCCGAGCTGAAATCCGAAGCGGCAGCGGCGAGTGCGGTCAAGCCGAAGCCCGCTGCCAAGCCAGCACCCAAGGTGGCTGAGCTGGAGGAGCCGTCCCTGTTTGACCAGATTCTCGATGAGCCGCTTTATCCCATCGGCGCAGCGGCAATCCTGCTTGGCTTGGGAGGACTCGGTTTCATGATGTACCGTCGCAGACAGCAGTATGTTCCCGCGACCGACGAGCTGGAGGAAGAGGCTGGCACAATAACCGGGCGCATGGCTGCGCCGGTGACGCCCTCTCCGGATACTGGCGATTTCACCAGCATGCCAGAGGAGCCAGCCGAAACCCCGTCGCAAGCGGAGGAAACCGATCCGATCAGCGAGGCGGATCTGTTTCTTAATTTCGGGCGCGATGCGCAGGCGGAAGACATTCTGAAAGAGGCGCTGCGAAACACGCCGGACAATCACCAGATTCATCTCAGGCTGCTGGGCATTTATGCCAACCGCAAGGATACCAATTCCTTCTCTGCCATTGCGCGTCAATTGCAGGATTCGGGTGATGAAGAGGCGTGGCAGCAGGCCGCCAAGATGGGGCGCAAGCTGGACCCGAACAATCCGATGTATGGCGATGTCCAGACCACCGAAGATGCGAACATCATTGAAGATGCGGAAAGTGCGACCATGCGGACTCCGGCGCTCGGAACAGCGCCGGACGTAACGCCGGGCGGCGCATCGGCAGTTCAGGAAGCGCCGGCTGCAGAAGTGGATTTCGATTTAGGAATGCCGCATGAGGAACCTGCCGAATTGCCGGAGCAGGAGAGTTCCACCGAGACAGAAAGCACCACAGCCCTTTCTTCTGCCGACAAGGAAGCAGCCAAGACGGCGGCAATGGACTTTGATGTGACTTCCACTAACCCGTCGCAGGTTGCGCCGGACGAGATGGATTTTGATATAACGTCCACGCACCCGCCCATGCCAGCTGCTGCCGGACAGGCGGAGGAAGACGCACCGTCCGGAATGGATGATCTGGTTTTTGACGTTACCTCTACTCAACCCCCCATTCCGGAGAAACAGCCAGAACCCGCCAAGCCTGCGGAAGCCGCGCAAGACGATGAAGGCGGCATGGAGTTCACGCTGGACTTTCCGGTCGAGGATGCCGGCGAGAAGCCTGCGCCCGCCGCAGCCCAGCCGGCTGACACCGGCCTGGCCGGAATCAGTCTGAATCTGGACGATGCTGCGGAACCAAGCGAAGCGGCGCCGGAACCCAGGGATGAGCATTGGCACGAAGTCGCCACCAAGCTTGATTTGGCAAGGGCATACCAGGAAATGGGCGACTTGACCGGTGCGCGCGAAATCATTGAGGAAGTTTTGCGCGAGGGTGATGAAGAGCAGCGCCAGTCAGCGCAGAATCTGCTCGATCAACTCGGTTAACAATACGGCTTATCGATGCGGCAGCTCAATTGAGCTGCCGTTTTTTTTGAGAACACAATGCGATTTCATCCTGCCGCACAAATCATGGCCTGGTGCCTGCTGGTCGCTGTCATGCAGGCATTGACCCCCTCCCTGTTGCTGATGGCCACCGGCTTGATCTTTCTGTGTGCTTTCGCCGTCTCCCGGCGCAAATTTATCCAGTTATTGCATCGCACCCGCTGGATATTGCTGTCGTTGCTGCTGATTTATGCCTGGAGTACACCCGGGCAACCGCTGCTGGACACGCTGGGGGTGTTCAGCCCGAGCCGTGAAGGGCTGATCGACGGCGTGTCGCAATTGGCCCGTTTGCTGGCCGCGCTGGCCGGACTGGCAATATTGCTGGATCGTCTGCACCGACAGCAGTTGATCGCGGGCTTGTACACCCTGTTTGCGCCATTGCAATGGCTGGGGTTGTCGCGCGAGCGGCTCGCCGTGCGGCTGGCTTTGACGTTGCATTATGCCGAGGCAGCGATGTTGCGCAAATCCGGGCGCTGGCAGGAAACATTGAACAGTTTGCTTGAGCCGCATGGTGAAACGACCCGGCACCTGGAGTTGCCACTCTGCCGTTTTGGCATGAACGATGCACTGTTGCTGGGCTTCGCGCTGCTGCTGCTATGGGGCGCGCTGTGATGAGAATTGCGCTTGGCATCGAATATGACGGTCGGCCGTATTACGGCTGGCAGAGTCAGATGGACGGGCGCACCGTGCAGGACAAGCTGCAGGCTGCGCTGAGCCGGATCGCCGGTGAAAGGATTTCTGTGGTTGCGGCGGGACGCACCGATGCCGGCGTGCATGCACTGGAGCAGGTGGTGCATTTCGATACGCAGGCCGAACGTCCGCTGACCGCCTGGGTACGCGGTGTGAACGCCTTGTTGCCGGACAGCATTGCGGTGCGCTGGGCGCATGCGGTACCGGACGAATTTCACGCGCGTTTTTCCGCACACGGGCGCAGCTACCGCTATCTGCTCATCAACCGCCCGGTGCGCAGCGCCATTCAGGCCGGCAAGGCCGGCTGGTTCCACGCGCCGCTGGATACCGCCCTGATGCAGGCCGCTGCGCAACACCTGCTGGGCGAGCACGATTTCAGTGCGTTTCGCGCGGCGGAATGCCAGGCGAAATCGCCGGTCAAGCATCTGCATCGGCTGGATATCCGCCGCGAGGGCGAGATGCTGGTTTTCGATCTGAGCGCCGATGCGTTCCTGCATCACATGGTGCGCAACATCGTCGGCTGCCTGGTCTATGTCGGCAAGGGCAAATATTCGCCGGACTGGCTGGCGGAAGTGCTGACCGGTCGCGAACGCCGCTTCGCTGCGCCGACCTTCGCGCCGGATGGCTTATACTTGCGAAGGATTCAATACGAGGCGAAGTGGGGATTGCCACAGGAGCAGGATTGAGGATTTAGGATTTGGGATCGAGGAAAAGCGGGGCAGTGGCTTTTTGGAGCTGCTGTTTGAATGATGAATAAGGCGTGGAGTCGAGTATGGCTGAGCAGGAAAGTCGTGACGGGATGATGCGGAATGAGAACGCGGGCATCGGGTTTTCTAACTCCCTGATCCCACATCCTAAACCCTCTGCCGTGACTCGAGTAAAAATCTGCGGCATCACGCGCGTGGAAGACGCGCTGGCCGCGGCACAGGCCGGTGCAGACGCGATCGGGCTGGTGTTTTACGCGCGCAGCCCGCGCCATGTCACCTTGCAGCAGGCCGCGCAACTGGCGGCCGCGCTGCCGCCTTTCGTCACCACGGTCGGCCTGTTCGTCAACGCTGAGGAAGCCTTTGTGCGCGAGGCGCTGGCTGCCGTACCGCTGGATTTGCTGCAATTCCACGGTGACGAGTCGCCGGAATATTGCGCGCAATTCGGCAAACCTTATCTCAAGGCAATACGCGTCAAGGCCGGGGTGGATTTGCTACAATGCGCGGCGCATTTTCATGCCGCCAAGGGCCTGTTGCTGGACGCGCATGTGGAAGGGATACCGGGCGGTACCGGCGCGATCTTCGACTGGAGTCTGATCCCGAAGCAGATGCCGCTGCCGGTGATCCTGTCCGGCGGACTGGATGCGGAGAATGTCGCAGCGGCGATCGAGCAGGTGCAGCCCGGCGCGGTGGATGTTTCCAGCGGCGTGGAGGTCAATACCCTGAAGGGCATAAAGGACGCGGTGAAGATCGCCCGTTTCATACGAGAGGTTAAACAGGCAGATGTACGATTACCCGGATAAAAACGGCCACTTCGGCCCTTACGGCGGCATTTATGTCGCCGAGACCCTGATGGGCGCGCTGGACGAATTGAACCAGGCCTATGAAAAATATCGCCATGATCCCGAGTTCATCGCGGAGCTGAATGCCGATCTCAAGCATTACGTCGGGCGCCCCAGCCCGATCTACCATGCCCGGCATCTGTCCGAGCACCTCGGCGGCGCGCAGATCTACCTGAAGCGCGAAGACCTCAACCACACCGGTGCGCACAAGGTGAACAACACCATCGGCCAGGCCTTGCTGGCCAGGCGCATGGGCAAGCAGCGCGTGATTGCCGAGACCGGCGCGGGGCAGCACGGCGTGGCGACCGCGACCGTTGCGGCGCGTTACGGCATGGAATGCGTGGTGTACATGGGCGCGGCGGACGTGCAGCGGCAATCACCGAACGTGTTCCGCATGAAGCTGCTCGGCGCGACCGTCGTGCCGGTGGAGAGCGGTTCGAAGACGCTCAAGGATGCGCTCAACGAGGCGATGCGCGACTGGGTGACCAACATCGAGAACACTTTTTACATCATCGGCACGGTGGCCGGACCGCACCCGTATCCGATGCTGGTGCGCGATTTCAATTCCATCGTCAGC